>JALSPJ010000190.1 GCA_026985995.1 Anaerolineales bacterium | reverse complement strand
TGGGTGGTGGTCAAATATGCCATGACCCTGGACGGCAAAGTGGCCACCCGCACGGGGCAAGCCCGATGGATTACCGGCCCCGCGGCGCGACAGTGGGTGCATCGCCTGCGGAACCAGATGGACGCCATTCTGGTGGGCCGGGGCACGGTGGAAGCCGATGACCCGCGGCTGACCACCCGCCTTCCCGAGGGCGAGGGCCCCGCGCACCATCCCCTGCGGGTGATTCTGGACAGTCGCGGGCGTGCACCGTTGCACGCGCGAGTATTCGACCCCGCGTTGCCGGGCCGCACCGTGGTGGCCACCACCGCGGCCATGCCCCCAGGCCGGCGGGCGCAGCTGCAGGCCCGCGGGGTGGAGGTGTGGCCCCTGCCCGCGGACGCCACGGGGCGGGTATCGCTGCCCGACTTGCTCGACGCGTTGGGAAAGCGCGGCCTGACAACCCTGCTGGTAGAAGGCGGCCCCACGGTGTTGGGCGCGTTTTTCGACGCCGGACTGGTGCACAAGGTGCACGCCTGGGTCGCGCCGGTGCTGTTCGGCGGCGCGGCTGCGCCCAGCGCCATGGGCGGGCAGGGGGTGGCCCAACCTGCACAGGCTCCCCGCTTGCGGGAGGTGCAGTGGCAGCAAATCGGGCCGGATTTCCTGGTGACGGGGTATGTGGCCGAGCTGCCTTGAGGGCCCAGTTCTTCCGTCAACCAAAAAAGCCTCAACCACGCCGGTGCGAGGAGCCCACCTGAGGGCCCAGAGGCCTAAGTCGACTGCTCCACGATAGCCAGAGGGAGTATAATAAAGAGGAAACGAAGCCCGTGTGGGAGAGCGGTGCGATGAGCATGAGCACGCGTTTGTATCGCAAATTGATGGACCTGGAGCCCACGCTGCGCGAGGTCATCTTTTTGCTTTTGGAAGAGGTGGAGCGGCAGAACGAGCAACTGGCGCAGCAGGTGACGCGCGTGGAATTCGTGGATCTCACGGAGATTGTCGCCGGGCTGAGCCGCTCGGTGAACGAGCTGGCCGAGGCCCAGAAGCGCAGCGAGGAACGCCTGACCCGGCTGGAGGTCACGGTAGCCGAGCTGGCCGAGGCGCAGAAGCGCAGCGAGGAACGCCTGACCCGGCTGGAGGTCACGGTAGCCGAGCTGGCCGAGGCACAGAAGCGCAGCGAGGAACGCCTGACCCGGCTGGAGGTCACGGTAGCCGAGCTGGCCGAGGCACAGAAGCGCAGCGAGGAACGCCTGACCAAAGTCGAGTCGCGGTTGGATAGGGTCGAAGAAGCCTTGGCAGCCCTGGCCGAGGCTCAGAGGCGTACTGAAGAGCGGCTCAACGAGCTGGCCGAAGCGCAGAAGCGCACTGAGGACGCGTTGGCACAGCTGACCCTGCGGCACGACGAGCTGCATGAGCGCCTGGAGGGCCTGTCTAACACGGTGGGCTATACCCTGGAAGACCGGGCCCTGTTTGGCCTGCCCCGGGTGCTGGAGCAGGAAGGCATCACTTTGGAAGATGGGTTGGTACGCAAGTACACCTGGGTGGGCCGTAAAGGGCGCCAGATCAACATCTACGGCCATGGCCGCCGGGGCGACCAGCCCGTGCTGATTGTGGGCGAAGCCAAAGTGCGCCCATCGCGCAAGGAAATCCAGCGTTTCGAGCGCCTGGCGCGTCAGCTGGCCGAGGACGAGGAACGGGAGCCCTTCCTCCTCTTTGTCGCCTACGACTTCCCGCCGGAAATCGAGGACTACCTGCGTGAGCGGGGCATCTTGCCCGTTTGGTCCTACCAGCTGCCTCTGGCCTGAAGCGCGTGGCTGAGCGATGGGAAGGGCCTCACGACCGAGCTTGGCGGCCAGGGCCATGGGGCATGCCCATAAAGCCCTGGCCGGCCGGGCCCGTTTGTCTTCCTAAGGAGACGGTATGCCAAACCCCGCGACCCCGCGTTTGCCTTACCGGGTGGTCTATATCGCGTATGCCGCGGTGGTGTTTGGCGTTGGCGCGGTCATTTTGCTGCTCCTCTCGGCCACCGTGCGCCAGCGGGTGTTGGAGCAAGCGCAGCGCGAGGCACCCCTCATTGCCCAGGTCTTGGCCGCTGATTTTGCCCGCCATGTCGACCGCAATGGCCTCTCGACGCAAGACCTGCGTCGTGTCTACCGGCAGCTGGACCGCCTGTATCGCCGCCGGGCCCAGGCGCAAGGCGTGGCCTGGTTGAAGGTCTACGCCGCGGATGGCCGCATTCTCTATAGCCCGGATATGGAAGAAGTCGGCCTGCGGCGTGAGGAAGACGCCGCCTCGGTGGCCCGGGCGTTGCACGGCCCCCCAATTGTCCTTTTGATTGAAACCGAGCAGGAACCCGACCTGGCCGGCCGCGGCTTGCCGCCGTGGTTGGTGGAGGTGTATGTACCGCTGCCGCCCGAAAGCGAGCCCTTCCGGGTTTTCGAAGTGTATTTGGATGTCACGCCTTATCTGGCCCAGGGGCGCCAGACCCAATGGCGCATCGCCGGGGTGTTGTTTGTGGGGGCCGTGGTGCTTTTTGGCCTGTTGGTCTTCATCACCCGCCGCGCTTATAGGGTGATTGAGGCCCAAATGGCTGCCCTGGCCGAGGCCAATGCCGCGTTGCAGCGTTTGGAGGCTCACAAGCGGGGCCTCATCAATATGGTCGTGCACGATTTGAAGAACTTGCTGGGGGTCATGTTGGGCCACGCGGAGCTTTTGGCCTTGCAAGAGGCGCAAGACGAGCGTCACACCTGGGCCGAGGAGATTCTCCAGGCCGGGCGGCAAATGCAGGAGATGATTCACAACCTGCTCGACCTGAGCCGCCTGGAGGAACGCGCCTTCCCCGTGCAGCTGCAGCCTTTGCTGGTCGCGGAAGTGGTCGCCGAGGCCAGCGCGCCCTTTTGTCGTTGGGCCCAGGAGCATGGCAAAACTTGCCGGGTGACTTTGGATGAACGGGCCTCCCTGGCCCTGGCCGATGCGCAATTGCTGCGCCGGGTGGTGCAAAACCTTGTGAGCAACGCGGTGCATCATGCCCGCGGCCAGGTGGAGGTGCGCGTCGAGGCCGTGGAGGATGGGGTTGCCGTCGCGGTGGCCGACGACGGGGAAGGCATCCCAGCGGAGCATTTGCCGCATATTTTCGAGCCCTACTATCGGGTGCCGGGTACCCGGCGGCGCGGCACGGGCCTGGGGCTGGCCTTTTGCCAGCAAGCCGTACAGGCCATGGGCGGGCGCCTCACGGTGGAAAGCCGGGTAGGCGAAGGGACGATTTTTCGCTTCACTTTGCTCGTCCCAGGCGAGGGGGGCGCGGCGGCCGCGGGGGGTTTGTAAAAGGCCCTGGCCCGCGGCGGGGCCGGGTCCCCGTTTGGGCCCGCGGTCGGGTGTTGCGGACCGAATACGCCACTGCGCGCCCTATTGTGGGGCTTTGGGCCGGGCGGCTTAATGCGTATAGCCAGTGTGGAGAAAGATACAAGAGAAGAGCGCAAACGAAGCATCCGCTGATGCATTTAGGTCGTGGCTTGGGCCGATTAATGCGTATAGCCAAGATAACAAAGGGAAAACAAAGGGAAAACAGCGCACCCTGTCCTCCAGCTTGCTTCTTCGGCCGGTCGATGGCCTTCCGCAGCCTTCTTCGTTGAAAATGCCGTTCGCGTTTAATCACCAAATGGGGAAGCCTGGTATAATGTGCGCACAAGCCGCAGGCTGCCCCCAGGTTGGCTCCTATGCAACGGGTGCTCTACTTCTCTTTCGATTATACGCCCCATGACCACCGCTTTTTGCAGGCCCTGACCCAAAGCGGGGTCTATCAGCCTTTCTTCCTGCGCCTGCAGCAGGCTACCCACCCTTTAGAAGTGCGGCCGTTGCCCCGAGGGGTTGAGGTCCTTTCATGGCCCTTTGGGCCGCGCGCCTTTGGCTGGCAAAATTTGCCCCGCTATACCGCCGGCCTGCGTCAGGTGCTGCGGCAGGTGCAGCCTCATATCGTGCACGCGGGGCCTGTGTTGCCCGTGGCCTTCATCGCAGCCTGGGTACAAGCCTTCCCTTTGGTGGTCATGTCGTGGGGTTCGGACCTGCTCCAGGACGCGGACAAAAGCCTGTTCAATCGGGTGACCACCCGTTTCACGCTGCAGCGGGCCACCGTGTTCATCGCCGACAACCGCGTCGTGGCCCGCAAGGCCCGGACCTTGGGCCTGCCCGCCCAGACGCCTACGGTGGTCTTCCCTTGGGGGGTGGATTTGGACCGCTTCGCCCCCGACGATTCGGCTCGGGCCCGGGTGCGCAGCCTGTTGGGCTGGCAAGACGCCTTTGTGGTGCTGCATACCCGCTCGTGGGAGCCCATTTACGGCGTGGATGTGGTCGCCCGGGCCTTTGTGCAGGCGGCCCGCCGGGAGCCGCGGCTGCGCCTGCTCATGGTGGGCGATGGCTCCCAGGGCGATGTGGTGCGCGGTATTTTGGCCGCAGGCGGCGTTTTGGAACGCGTGCACTTTGCCGGGCGGGTGCCGCGCGACGACCTCATTCGCTTTTACCATGCCGCGGATGTGTATGTCAGCGCCTCGTATAGCGACGGCTCGTCGGTTTCCCTGATGGAAGCCCTGGCCTGCGGCGTTCCGGTTCTGGTCAGCGATATTCCCTCCAACCGCCAGTGGGTGTATCCGGGCCTGGAGGGTGAGCTGTTCCCTGTAGGGGATGTGCACGCGTTGACCCACGCGTTGTTGCGCTTTGCGTGGCAATCGCCGCGGGCGTTGCGGGCCATGCGGCGTAATGCCCGGCTGCGCGCCCAGGCCCAGGCCGATTGGTCCCGCAATGTGCAACGCCTGTGGGAAGCCTATCGCCTGGCGCTGCATGTGCGCGCCACCCAGCCCTTGGGCCGCGCGGCGCGGGCTCGGAAGGGGCAAGGCTGGGTCTAAACGCCCGCCAGCCGGTCCGGTCTGTCGGTTCCCCCACACCCAACCGCTAATGCCGAAAGTGGCGGCGACCCGTGAACACCATGGCCAGGCCCAAACGGTCGGCCTCGGCGATGACCTGGGCGTCGCGCTTGGAGCCGCCGGGCTGGATGACCGCGGTTACACCGTGCTGCGCGGCCAGCGCTACGCCGTCGGGGAAGGGGAAGAAGGCGTCGGAAGCCAGCACCGCGCCCTGGGCCCGCTCCCCGGCCTTGTAGACGGCCATGTGCACCGCGTCGACGCGGCTCATTTGGCCCGCGCCCACGCCCACGGTGGCCCAATCGCCTTCCACCTGGCGGGCCAGCACGATGGCATTGGAACGCACATGTTTGACCGCCCGCCAGGCAAAGCGCAGCCCGGCCCATTCGTGGTCCGAGGGCGTGCGCTGGGTGACCACGCGCCAGGCGCTTTCGTCTTCGGCCGCGGTGTCGGGGGTTTGAACCAGCCAGCCGGCCACGGTGGTGCGGGCTTCGCGGCGGGGCCAGCTCGCAGCCGTGGCCCGCAGCAGGCGCAGATGGCGCGATTTCCCGCGCAAGGCTTCCAGCGCCTCGGGGGTGAAGTCGTCCGCGGCCAGCACTTCGATGAAGAGCCCCTGCATGGCAGCCGCGGCGTCGGCATCGACCACGCCGTGCACCGCAATGACGGAACCGAACGCGGAGACGGGGTCCGAAGCCAGGGCCCGGCGGTAGGCCGCGGCCACGCTGGCGCCCACGCCAATGCCGCAGGGGTTGCCGTGTTTGACGATGACCACCGCGGGCGCGGGAAAGTCTTGCGCCGCGCGCCAGGCCGCGTCCAGGTCCAGCCAGTTGTTGTACGACATGGTTTTGCCGTGCAGCTGCGCGAAGGGCTCGTTTTGCGTGGGGGAAAGGTAGCGGGCCGCGCGCTGGTGCGGATTTTCGCCATAGCGCAGGGCCTGAATTTGCTGTAAGCCAATGGGGAGCGTCGCGGGCAGTGCCTCGGCTGCGGGGGTTTGGCGGGCCAAATAGTCGGCGATGGTGGCGTCGTACACCGCGGTGTGGCGGAAGGCCTTGAGGGCCAGGCCGAGGCGCTGGTCGGGGTTCAGCCCGCCTTGCTGCAGGGCCTGGACGACCCAGGGGTAGTCGTCGGGGTCGCTGAGCACCACCACATGGGGGAAGTTCTTGGCCGCGGCCCGCAGCAAGGCCACGCCGCCGATGTCGATTTGCTCCAGCGCGTCGGCCAGAGGTGCGCCGCGGCGCACGGTTTCGGCAAAGGGGTAGAGGTTGACTGCGACCAGGTCGATGGGGGCCAGGCCGTGGCGGGCCAGTTCGGCCTGGTCCTGGGGGGTGCGGCGGCTGAGCAGGCCGGCGTGAATGGCGGGGTGCAGGGTTTTGACGCGCCCTTCGAGCAGTTCGGGGAAACCGGTGAGGTCTTCGACGGCCTGGACGGGCAAGCCGTCCTGGCGCAGGACCTGGGCCGTGCCGCCGCTGGCCAGCAGGTCGTAGCCCAACGCGTGCAGGGCCCGGCCCAGGTCGGCCAGGCCCCGTTTGTCGGCAACGGAAAGGAGCGCGCGCATGAGGTTTCCTCCGGCGGGGGGATGCCGCCATTATACTGCAGCGCGCGCGGGTTGTCAGGGGTGTGAGGGGGGCGAAGTGGAGGGATGGCGTGTGGGGGCGGGGCGTCCGAATGGAGGCTATACGCTTTGGCGCCCCATGTAGAGGTTGTAATTGCGTATAGCCAAAGCGGAGCGCGGGCTACCATGATGCCGGGCGCGCCGAATCTGCATTGTTTTATGGGCAGGCAAAAAAGGGCAGCCAGGCGAAGTATTGGCACCACAGCGCGTTGGCATCGACCCACAGCAGAAAGCCCGACACCGCGCACCCCGCGACTACCGCGCCCAGCGCGCACCCTGTCAGCAGGTAGCGCCAGGAACTGCCGCCGGCCCTGGTTTCGGTTTTTGGGGCCTGGGCCTGGCGCGGCGGCGCGTCGGGCTCGGGCGCGGGCGGCCGCGGCGGGGCCGCGGAACCCAGCGCGGCTTCGGCCGGGGGAATGGGCGCTCCGGCCTCGGCTTGAACCGCTGCGTCTTCGCCTTCACCATCGTCTTCGCTCTCCGCGGCATAGGCCACCCATTGGGAAACCCGCACCTCCTCCTGGGGAGCCGCGCTTTCCGCGGGTTGGGCCTGGGCCGGGGGCGCCTCCGCGTCCTCGTCGGCCGGTTCCCCTTCCCACGGCGAGGAGGACCAGAAGTTTTCGTCCTCTTCCGGCGCTTCGTCCTCCGCTTCGGGCGCCATGGGCACGGCCTGGGTCGGTTCCACGCCAATCTCCAGCACATGGAACTCCAGGCGTACATTGGGCCCCAGGCCGATGACATCGCCGGGCTTGAGGGGCGCCGGCTCGTGGGGCGGCAGGCGGCGGCCGTTGAGCCAGGTGCCGTTGGTCGACGAGAGGTCTTCGACCCAATAGCCGTCGTCTTGCCAAAACAGGCGGGCGTGGGTGCGGGAGACCTCGGGTTGGACGATGACGATGTCGCACTTGGAACTGCGGCCCAGGCGCAGGTCACCGCCCTGGATGGTGTAGGCGCGCATGGCACCCCCGGGTGCGTCTTGCCACACGAGTTGGTATTCGTATTTGGGCATGGCTGCCTCCCTCCGTAAAATTCCCGGCCGGTTAGCCCGGCCGCGGGCCTAAAATGGCGCTGCCAATGCGAACGAAGGTAGCCCCCTCTTCGATGGCCACTTCGAAGTCGTGGCTCATTCCCATGGACAGGTGCTCCCAGGTATGGCGGGGAAATCGCCGGGCGAGAAAATCGCGCAGACGGCGCAGGCGGCGGAAGAAGGGCCGCACGGCTTCAGGGTCGTCGCGCCAGGGCGGCACGGTCATCAAGCCCTGCACCTGCAAATGGGGGAACTCGAGCACCGGCGCGATGGCGTCGGCCAGCGCGGGCCAGGCGGCTTCGTCATGGGCCGGCCAACCGTGCTTCTGGGCCTCGCCGCCCACATTGAACTCCAGCAGCACGGGCAGGGTGCGGTCCTGTTGGGCCAGGCGCTTTTCCAGGGCCTGGGCCGCGCGCAGGCCGTCGACCGAGTGCATCATGTAGAAATATTGGGCCACGATTTTGGCCTTGCGTCGCTGCAGGTGACCAATCATGTGCCAGCGCAGGTCGGGCACCTGGGCCAGGGCCTGCATTTTGGGCAGGGCTTGTTCGGGGTAGTTTTCGCCCAGGTCCCGGGCCCCGGCTTCTACCACGGCCTGGATGCGCGGCAGGGGTTGGCCCTTGACCACCACCACCAGGCGGACTTCCTCGGGGCGCCGGCCAACGCGCTGAGCGGCCCGGGCCATGCGCGCCAAAATGCGCTCGTAACGCTGGGCAATGGTGGTAACTGTGGAAACTTCCATGTTCCTCTGTTCGTTGGTCGAGCGTTCTGCAGCTGAATGCTTGTCTAAAGTATAGCATATTTGCGGGAAATCCGCGCCAGAGGGCACCCGCGCCCCGCGAGTGTCCCCTCACCTCTGAGCCAGCGATGGCCGAGGGAAAGCGGGCCCGGTTGGCCGCTTTTCGTGAACCTCCACAGAGATTTGGCGGCTGAAGAAATCAATGCCACTTTCCCCGAATTCCGCGCCAATCAAAAGCGCATACACCCCGGGTCGGGAAAACCAGCAACGCATCCGCAAACGCACGGTTTGGTTGCGGGGAACCGGACGCGGTTCGAGAAAGAAGAGATACCAATCGGGCCCTTGTTGAACCTGCTGCACTGCCGGTTCCTCAAGGCGGCACTCCCAGGGGCCTTGTTGGGCGCTTTGTTTTTCAACGGACAGGGTGTTCAAATGCGGTTCGTATTGGCCGCGATTGTCAATGGTTAACACAAATTCCCATGGCTCTTCGGCAGCAACGACCGGGCGATATTGGGCATTGATTTGCATCTCCCGGGTCAGCTCACGCACCCAGGCGTCATCGCCTTCGAGCACTTCCTGGATTCTTAGGGCGTTCGCGCAACCCAGCACCAGGAGCCCGAAAAGGAGCATCAGGCCTGGGAGCATACATTTGTGTCGGGGCATGGCGTCTCCTCCGCGTGGGATGAACGCACGGCCTTTGAGCGCACCAAGGCCTTGGAGGCATCCGCATCAGCCGGTGGCGTAAGTTTACCAGAAAAGCCTTTGGGGGCGGCGCCTGGCGCGACGCGCTGGGGCAGGGCACCAACGCCGGTTCCTCAAAAAAGGGCTGCGGGCCCTTGCGGACCCGCAGCTGCGAATCATGGCCTTGGAAGCGTCACGGCTGTGCCTGGGCAGCGCCCGGGCCGCGGCCCCTGCCACGACCTTGCCCCTGCCCTTGCCCCACACCATC
>JALSPJ010000189.1 GCA_026985995.1 Anaerolineales bacterium | reverse complement strand
GTGCGGGATAAAGGGGGGCGCGGCCTCAGGCCAGCAGTTCCCGGGCCAGGCGGTTGTGCTGCCGAATGAGCCGCGGCAGGTCCACGGTGGTCAGTCGGCCTTCGCGCACCACCACCTGGCCGCCGACCACGGTGTAATCCACCTGCACGGGTGCGGCCAGCACCAGCGCGGCCACGGGGTCGTGCAGCGCGCCGGCATATTCCAGGCGCTCCAAGCGCACGGCGAAGAAGTCGCCGGCCTTGCCCATGGCCAGCGCGCCCAAATCGTCGCGGCCCAGCACCGCCGCGCCGCCTCGGGTGGCCAGCTCCAGGGCCTGCCGCGCGCTGAGCAGCGGGGGCGCCCCACTGCCCGTGCGCGAGAAGCCCAGCACGCCCGAGCGCACCCGGGCCAGCAGCAAGGCCTGCCGCACTTCGGCCAGCATGTGCGAGCTATCGTTGCTCGCGGACCCATCGACGCCCAAGCCCACCTTCACCCCCGCGGTGAGCATCTCGTAAAGGGGCATGATGCCCGAGCCCAGGCGCATGTTGGAAGTGGGGCAGTGGGCCACGCCGCTGCCCGTGGCCGCGTAGGTTTCGATTTCGTGGGCCTGCACATAAATGGAATGCGCGAACCACACATCGGGCCCCAGCCAGCCCAGTTCTTCCATATATTCCACCGGGCGCTTGCCGAAAGTCTCCAGGCAAAAGACCTCTTCGTCTTCGGTTTCGGCCAGGTGGGTGTGCAGGCGCACGCCATATTCCCGGGCCAGGGCCGCGGATTGCCGCATCAGGTCCGCGGTGACGCTGAAGGGCGAGCACGGCGCGAGCACAATTTGCAGCCTGGAACCGGGCCGCGGGTCGTGGTATTGCTCGATGAGGCGCTGGGAGTCCCGCAGGATGAAGTCCTCGTCTTCCACCACACTGTCGGGTGGCAGGCCGCCCTGGCTCTCGCCCAGGCTCATGGAGCCTCGGGACGCGTGCAGGCGCAGGCCCACCTGGGCCGCAGCCTCGATTTCGTCGTCCAGCCGGCTGCCGTTGGGGAAGATGTACAGATGGTCGAACGCGGTGGTGGTGCCCGAAAGGGCCAGCTCGGCCAGGGCCACCTGGGTGGAAACCCGGATGTGCTCGGGCCGCATGCGGGCCCAAATGGGGTAGAGGGTCTTGAGCCACTGGAAGAGGTTGGCATCCTGCGCGCCGGGCACGGCCCGGGTGAGGGTTTGGTAGAAGTGATGATGGGTGTTGATAAGCCCCGGCGCGACGATATAGCCCCGCAAGTCCAGCACTTCGTCCGCGGTGGTGGGCAGCGCCGCGGTGGGGCCCACGGCCTCGATGAAACCATCGCGAATGAACAGGCCGGCGTCGGGAATTTCCCGCCGCTGGTCATCCATGGTGACCAGCCAATCCGCGTGACGGACCAACAGGGTGCTCATGGCAGCCTCCGTGAGGGAACCCAAGCCGACGGCCTATGGCGTTCGGTCTTTGGGGTGGCGCAAATCGAAGACGATGTAACCTTCGCCCTGAGCGATGATGGGATACCGGCGGGTCAAAATTTCCCGCAACGCGGGTTGACGCTCCCATTGGCCCATGGCGGTGACGAGGAAGTAGTCGTAGCCCTGGGTTTTGTCCCGGAACAGGGCCTCCAGGTCCTGGGGCCCGCCCTTCCACACCCGTTGCAATTCCAGGGTGGCCGCGGTGGGCCAGATGTCCATGGCCTTGCCGCCGAAGTAGTTGAGCCGCAGGCCGAAGTCCTGAATGAGGCCGATGCCTTTGCCCGGCGGCAGGTGGGTCACCACTTCCTGCCAATAGGCCGGTTCGGCGCGGTAATCCTTGGCGGCCAGCTCGCGCACCGTGGCCGCGGCGGCATAAACCACGGCCGCGCTCAAGGCCAGGACTGCCGCGGCTCGGGCCCACCAGGGCCGGGCCGCGAAGGTCGGGGCCAATGCTGCGGCCAGCGCGGCCAGGCCCAAGGTCACCCAGGGCAGCAGGGGCAGGTGGTAGTAGCTATGGGTCATGCTCTGGTAGGGCACCAACATGCCATAGACGCCATAACCCACAGCCCAGCCCCAGCCCGCGGCCTGGGCGCGCGGGTGCCGGGTGAGGGCCCAGCCCCAGGCCGCGGCCAGCAGCCACGGCCCGCCCAAGTGTTCCACCAGATTGTGCAGCCAGCGGCCATAAAACAGGGGCGAAAGCCAAAAGCGGGCCATGGGCACGGTCCAGGTGCGGGCGTAGGCGGTCATCATGCCCCGGTAGAGGCCGTAGAAGCCCACCAGGGCCGCCACCACCGCGGCCGCGATGAGCCACAAGGCCCGTTGCCGCCACACCCCGCGCCAGCCCCACCGCCACAGCGCCAGGCCCCCGGCGGCCCCGGCCAGGCTGAAGACGGCGTAAGGCTTGGCCAGCACCGTGGCCACGCTGAGCGCGCCCACCACCCACGCCCGCCGCGGCGCGGCTTCGGCCAGCCAGCGGTCCCAGTGATAAACGGTCCACACCAGCAGCATGAGCATGAGGGGGTCGGGCTGAAAAGAACGGCTGGCCAGCACCGCGAAGGGCAGGAAGAGGAAGTACAGCCCGCCGGTCACCGCGGGCCAGGGGCCAAACCAGCGGCGGGCCAGGGCAAACAGCCCCACCGCGGCCGCCAACCAGAACAGCACCGTATACACCCGGGCCACCCACAACACCTCCCGGCCCAAGGCCAGGTAAGTGAGCGCGGTGAGCGCGTCGGTCACCGGCGGCTCCAGGGGCTGAATGCGGCGATAAAGGCCTTCGGCCCATTCCTTTTGCGCCGGCGTGGCCGCGGGGTTCCACCGGTAGTAGAGGTAACGCGCGGTAATGGCCCCCCGCAACTGCCGCAGGGGATGAAACTCCAAAGGCGGGTCCGTGAGGTCATAGAAGCGTACGGCCAGGCCCAGCAGCAATGCCAGGGCCAGGGCCAGCAGGGGCGCGCGCGGCGACCAGCGGCTCATGGGGCAGCCTCACCAGCGGCCAGGGGGCCTGCAGGGGCCTCACGCCCGGCCCAAATCGACCCAATACAGGGCCTCGCCCTTGGGGATGTCGCGCAGGGCCTTGGTGCCCACCACCCGGTCGATTTCCCAGGGCTGGATGGCGCCCGGCGTGTTGGGCCGCAGCACATCAATCATCTCCCGGGTGAGCACCTCGCCGGCCTTGATGTCGCGCGCCGCGCGCAGGCAGCGGCGCTGCACGATGTAAGTCTCCTGCTCGTTGCCGGCCACGAACTTGTCGGCCGAGCCTAAGGCCCGCTCCAGGCGGCGGGTTTCTTCCACCATCAGGGCCCACTCGTCGGGGTTGGTGGCGAACTTGTGGTCCGGGCCTTCGCGGCGGTTGTCGTCGGTGAAATGACGCTCGATGACCCGCGCGCCCAGCGCCACTGCGCCCAACACCGTGGCCAGGCCCCGGGTGTGGTCCGAAAGACCCAGCACCACATTGGGCCACATGGTGCGGTAAGTCTTGAGCACATTGAGGTGAATGTGGTCGAAGTTTTCCTCGCTGCCCGTGTAGTTGGTGTTGCACTGCATGAGCACGATTTGGTCGTTCACTTCCATGACCGCGCGCACGGCTCGGGCCACATCGCTGATGTCGGCCGCACCGGTGGCCATGATGATGGGCTTGCCCTTGCGGGCCATATACACCAGCAACTCGGGCCACGACATGAGCCCCGAACCGGCCTTGTACACTTCCACATAAGGCTCAATGTGGTCCACCGAGCCAAAGTCGTAGGGCGAGGAGAAGAAATCGATGCCCACCTTGTCGGCCTCTTCCTTCAAGATGGGGGTCCAATCCCATGAAAGCGAGGCCTCTTCGTAGACCTGATAGACGGGCTTCTTCCATTCGGCCTGGTGCGAAAGCTGCCGGCCCAGGGCCCGAAAGCCGTAATCGGAGACGATTTTGGGCGCGCGGAAGTGCTGGAATTTGACCGCATCCGCGCCGGCTTCCTTGGCTAAGCGAATGAGCATCTTGGCCCGCTCGAGGGAGCCATCGTGATTGGCGCCGATATCGGCGATGAAGTAGGTGGGGTAGCCGTCACCAACCCAGCGGTTTCCGATGCGAATGGCAGGCATGGGGCACGCTCCTTTTCTGGGGGTGGGGTGTGGGGGAAGGGCTCCGCGTCGGCCGGCGGGCGGGTGATGGCCCGCGGCGCGGCCCGGCCGCGGCGGAGCCGGTTCCCCAAAACCCAGAACTCAACGGCCAAAGTGGTCGATGGTTTTGGCCAAAATTTCGGCCTGGGCTTCCATTTTAGCACGGTCGTAATAGTTGGTCGGCAGTTGAATGAGGCGGGGCTGCACATCTTCGGCTACGGGGCACAGGCCGGGCTCGAAGTCCTGCCACTGGTAGGCGGCGAATTTGCGGCCCCGGAACGCGGGCTCGAGGTAGTTGAGCCGCCACGCGCCGTAAAAGGGCTCGCCGCCCAGCTCCAGATACACCCGCCGAAAGTCGTGCCAGGTGATGTCGTCACGGGCCAGTTTGAGCACATAGGTCCAGTAGGAATGTCCGTAGCCTTCGGGCACATATTGGGGAACCAGCCAGTCCACGCCGTCCACGGCCTGGGCATACAGGCGAGCCATCTCCACCCGCCAGGCCACCAGTTCGTCGAGGCGTTCGGTTTGCTCCAAGGCCACCGCGGCGGCCAATTCCGAGATGCGGTAGTTCCAGCCGACCTCGACATGGCGGGCGTAGCCGGGGTCCTGGATGTCGTGCTTGGAGATTTTGCCCGCGCCGGCGCCCACGGCCGCGTAGCCTAAGCTGCCGAAACGGCGCACCCGGTCGGCCAGGTCGGGGTCGTTGGTGATGACCATGCCGCCTTCGCCGCTGGTCATGTGCTTGGAGCTCTGGAAGCTGAAGCTGGCCGCGTGGCCCAAGGTGCCCACCAGGCGGCCTTTGTAAGTACCCAAGAAGCACTGCGCGTCGTCTTCCAGCACGAAGAGACCATGCGCCGCGGCCAGTTCCATGATGGGGTCCATATCGGGCGCGAGGCCGTAGATGGCCACGGGGATGATGGCTTTGGTGCGGGGGGTGATGCGCTCGGCCACCGAGGCGGGGTCCAAGGTCCAGGTGCGGGGGTCGATGTCGGCGAAGACGGGCACGGCGCCGGCGTGCAGCACGCTGAAAGCCGTGCTGGCCATGGTCAGGGGCGGCACGATGACCTCGTCGCCGGGGCCGACGCCGGCCGCGGCCAGCGCGGCGTGCAGCGTGGCCGTGCCGTTGATGAACGAAATGGCATAGCGCACGCCAAAACGTCGGGCAAAGGCCTGCTCCAGGCGGGTCATCATGCCCGCGGATTTGGAACCGTAGAACTCGGACCGCAGCACTTCGCACACATATTGGTAAGCACGGGCGCTGATGCGGTCGATGCGTTGGGTCGTCATGGGGTTGCTCCTTGCCAGGCGCACTTAGCGCGCGAGATGAACGAGCCAGAAGGCCAGCAAACGGGAGAAGAAATTGCCGCTTTCCAGGCAATAAAAATCCACCCGCCAGGCCAGGGCGTAGGCCGCCAGCAGCAGCCAGTGCCACGGCCGCGAACGGGGAAGCGGCCAGGGCTCGCGGCCCGGGGGCAGCCCGGGCAACAGGGTTAGTATAAACCAACTGAGCGCGTGGGTGGTGACAAAACGACCCCAATCGATGGCCACGGGCATCAACGCCAGAGTGCCCACTACCGAGGCCCCGAGAGTCCAGCGCCACCAACGGGCCTTATGCCACACGGCCCGCAGCCGCGGCCAAAGCGGTATATAGGCCCAGGCCATGAGCCCCACGGTGGCCAAACAGCGTCCCAGGGCCACCAGCCACCCACCGCGCGCCTGCCAAAAAGCTTGGCTAAAGGCCCACGCGTCGCGTATATCCCAGGTGAGGACCATGAACGGGTCGTGGGGCTCCCGCTGGGCCAGGATATAGCCGGCTTGCTCTACGGCCGCGTACAGGCGCTGCACCTGCGCGGGCGACAGCGGCCCCGGCAAGACCACCGCCAGGCCGACCGCACCCGCCAGCAACAAGCTCCAACCCGCCCAGCGCCGCAAAACGGCCGGTTCCAAACGCCACACGCCCACGACCCACACATACGGCAAAAACAACAGCAGCATTTCGTGGGCCAACCCGCTAAGGACCAGCAACACCAGGGCCGCCGCGAAGCCGGCGCGGAACTTTCGCCGCGGCAGCCGACGGGCGGCCAGCACCAGCCAGGCCAGCAGGGTCAAATACAGCCATTCTTTGCGCACGGGGGCGCCTTTCAGCAGACTGTGCAACGGGAAGGCCAGGGCGAAAGGGGAAGCGAGTAGCCATACATAGGGCTTGAGGTTTTGCTCGCGCAACAGAAGGTAGAGGGCCCCTAAGAATAGGGCATACAGCAAGCCCCACAAGAGCCACACCAGAAGGCCGGGGTTGACCCCCAACCCACGGGCCAGGGCCAGCAGGCCTTCCCCCAGCAAGCCGCGCCGCGTCCACCCGGCCTGGTAGCTGATGAGCCAATCGCCCACGCCGCGGGTCGTGTGGTGGCGGTAGAAGACGGCCCAAGTGGTCGCCTGGGTGATGGCCCACAGCAGCAGCATGTACACGCGCAGCAGGCGCACGGCTCGCATGGGCGTTCCTACCCGAACTTTGGCCGCGTTACCCCTCCGCCGCGGCCTGGTCCTGCTGCAGCGATTTCAAATAGCCCTCGTTGCGCACGATGCCGGCGTTGATGGCTGCCAGGTCGGGCTCGCGGCGCAGCAGAGCCAGAATGTCTTCCATCAGAAAGACTTCCCCGGGCCGATACAGGCGCTCGTACACGGCCCGGGCAAAGGCCAGGTCCTGGGGGTAGTCCACGGTCCAGCGCAAGTGCGACAAATCCTCGGTGTGGGTGAAATTGTGCACCCGAAACCGGCCCGGGTGCTTCCAGATGTAAGGCGTCACATGCTCCCGCTCCGAGGGCAAGCGGGCCTCGCGCCAGGCCCGTTCCAGCGCGGCCCGGGTGAAGACTTCGATGTCCAAACCCTCGGGGTAAGTGGGCTGCAAGGTGTTGCTCACATAGTCCAGCTGGTCCGGGCGTTCCAGCCACAGCCGCACCGCGTGGTCCGTCACCCGCGGGTCCTTGAAGGGGTCATCCGCGGTGATGCGCACGATGAGCGCGGCGTCGGCCAGCTGCGCGGCCTGGGTGAAGCGGTCGAGCACATCATCCACCGCGCCGCGGTAGACCGCGACGCCATAATCCAGGGCCAGGTCCACCAGCGCGTCGTCTTCGGGCTGGGTGGTGGTGGCCAACACCAGCCCATCCAAAGTTTCGCAATGCTGCATGCGCTCGATGACCCGGACCAGCAGGGGCGCGCCGGCCAGGTCTTCCAGCATTTTGCCCGGCAAGCGGCTGGAGCCCATGCGGGCCTGAATGATGCCGATGATGGGGCGGGTGCGCACGGTCATAGGCGAATGCTCCTTCCTTGTTCCGCGGAGGCCTTGACGGCCAGCGCGACTTCCAGGATGTGCCGCGCCTGACGCAGGTCCTTGGCGCTGGGTTCCTCCCCGGCCAGCACCCGCAAGAAGTGCTCGGTTTGGGCCAGGTACATGTCGTTGACCTCATAGTGGGGCCAGGACCAGGCCCGGGTTTCGGCCTCGGCTGCGCGGTAGAGGCGAAACTCGTGGGGCAGGAAGGACCACCACGCGGTGCCCTCCGCGGCCACCACCTCGGCGCGGCAGGTGTAGGTGCGGTTGAGGTAATCCACATGCACCGCGGCCCGCACGCCCGAACGAAAGCGCAGCCAGGCCTCGGCCAGGTCTTCGGTTTCGATGTCCAAATCGCTCACCCGGCCCACCCAGCCGGTCACTTCTTCCACCGGGCCGAAAAGCCATACCAGGTAATCGATTTCGTGGATGCGGTCGAGCACCACACCGCCGCCCAAATCGCGGCGCGCGCTGTAGCCCTGGCGGTAATCCTCCCACGGGTGCCAGTCGGGCAGATATTGGCCGAATTCGGCCCGGGCAAACAGCACCCGACCCAGCGCGCCTTCCTGTAATGCGGCCCGCAGGCGCTGCAGCCCGGGGTGAAAGCGGAAGTTGCAGCCCACCAGGGTTTTCAGCCCCCGGGCTTCGACCTCGGCAAGGAGTTCGTCGACGCCTTCCAGCGAGGCCGAAAGGGGTTTTTCCACGAACAGATGCGCGCCGGCCCGGGCCGCGGCCAGCGCCTGGGGCACATGATACACCGGCGGGGAACACACCAGCACGGCCTTGGGGCCGGCGGCCAGCGCGTCTTCCAGGCTGGAAAAGCCCCGCACGCCCCAGCGGGCCTCGGCTTCATCTACTCGTTCGATTTGGGGGTCGTAGGCCCAAATGCGGCGCACGCCCACCCGCCGCAAGTTGGCGATGTGCCGCTTGCCAATGGAGCCCACGCCCACCACCAAAAACGGCCATTGGGTGCGCACCTCAGAGAGCGCAGTAGTCGGCATACGCGTCCTCCCGGGGGGAAACCAGCCATGCCCGCAGGTCCTGGGTGTAACCCGCGTGCAGCAGCCGGAAGAGGTCGTCCAGCCCGGCATACACATCGGGGATGGCGTGGCCCAAGGCGGCGCGCAGGCGGTCGTTGCGCAGGCACAGGCGCCGGGGCCGGGGCGCGGCCAGAGCCGCTTCGGCCACCGTGGTGGGGCGCACCAGGTGGGGGTCGAAGCCAAACCGCCGGGCCAGGGCCACGCCGAAGTCATATTTGCTCAGGCAGGTGGAACCCGTGGCGTGATACACGCCGTGCAGGCCGCGTTCCAGGGCCTCCAAAATCAGCCGCGCCAGATGGTTGACCAGCAGGGGGGTGAAGAACACATCGCGGAAGCCCGGCGTCGGCGTGCCGGCGCGCAAATGCTCGTAGAACCACTCGGCCAGGCTGCGGGTGCCCGTCAGGCTCCAGCCGAAGAAGTTGACCCGCAGCACCAGCGCCTGGGGATGCGCGCTCAACACCGCGCGCTCGCCGGCGGCTTTGGTGCGGGCGTAGACATTGAGGGGGCGGGGTGGGTCGTCTTCGCCATACGGCCCGCCCTGGCCGTCGAACACCGCGTCGGTGGAAATGTGGACCAGCGGCACCCGGGCCTGCGCGGCCCACCGGGCCAGCTGGCCGGGCACCTGGGCGTTGAGGCGTTGGGCCAGGGTCGGCCGGCGTTCGCAGGCATCTACATGGGCCAGGGCCGCGGTGTGCACGATGGCATCGGGCCGGGCCCAGGCCAGCAGGTCGGCCAGCGCCGCGGGGTCGGTGAGGTCCGCGGCCCGCACCGCGA
>JALSPJ010000188.1 GCA_026985995.1 Anaerolineales bacterium | reverse complement strand
CGGGCCAGGGCCACCGCGCGGCGCAGGTTCTCCTCGGTGAGCACCGCGATGCCCGGCGTTTGCGGCCCGGCGAAGGCTCGCGGCTCAATATAGCCCAGCGAAACGAACGCGAAACGCACGCCTTGCGCATCCAGCACCACGGGTTGCAGCGCGGCTTCCAGATTCGGGCCCGCGCCCACGGTCCACAGCCCGGCCGAACGCAGCGCGGCCAGGGTGTCAAAAAAGGCCCGGTCGCCGCAATCGAGCAGGCCGCAATTCTTGATGTGGTTGGTGGCCACGCTCATGCCGTCGAACCCGGCCCGGGCCAGCGCCGCGGCGTGGTCGGTGCGGCCCACCAGCACGAAGGTGCGCACACAGCCCCGCATGGGTGGGTAATCGCTGAGCGCGGCGTTGAGGGTGCCCACGGCCACATCCGCGGCCCGAATGAGCGGCGCGACCTCGGCGTACAGGTCGTCGGGCGTGCGCCGCCCTTCGTCGATGGCCGCCTGCACGCAGCGCGCCGGCACGATGTTGCCCACGAACAGCAGGCTGATACGCGGCACAGGCGTGGCCGTGGGTGTAAGGGTCGCGGTGGGGCTGGGCGTGGCCGAGGGCCGCGGGGTGCGCGTGGGGGTGCGGGTGGCCGTGGCCGCGGGGCTGGGGGAAGGGCTCCGCGAGGGACCCGCGGGCGTCGCGGGAGCCGCGCGCCCGCACCCCACCACGGCCAGGACCAACCCCAGCCCGGTGAGGAGCAGCGCGAGACGCCCGCGAGCCAGCCCGGCCCCCTCTCGGAGACCTTTCCCCAAAAACCCCAAAACCCGGCCCCAGGCCCGCCGCGCGGCCTCAGCGCCCAAAGCGGGGGGCCAACACATCTTCCAGGTTTGGCCGGCCGATTTCTTGCAGCTCATAGCGCACCCGTTGCGTGGGTTTGTTGACCCGAATGAGGCGGGTGAGGTTGATGGGCGTGGCCACGATGACCAAATCCGCGTCCGCGGCGTTGATGGTGGCTTCGAGTTCGCGAATTTGGGCTTCGCCATAGCCCATGGCCGGCAAAACCGCGCCGGTGGTGGGATATTTGGCGTAAGTTTCGCGGATGGAACCCACGGCATAGGGCCGCGGGTCCACGATTTCGGCCGCGCCAAAGCGCTGGGCTGCAATGTAGCCCGCGCCGTAAGCCATTTCGCCATGGGTCAGCGTGGGACCGTCTTCCACCACCAGCACCCGCTTGCCCCGAATGGCTTCGGGATGGTCGACGAAGATGGGCGACGCGGCTTCAATGATGACCGCCTGGGGGTTGAGCGTGCGCAGGTTGCGGCGCACGGTGAGCACGCCTTCGGGGGACGCGGTATCGACTTTGTTGATGACGAACGCGTGGGCCATGCGGGCGTTGGCCTGGCCGGGGTAGTAGGTCATCTCGTGGCCCGGCCGGTGAGGGTCGGCCACCACAATGTGCACATCGGGCCGGAAGAAGGGCAGGTCGTTGTTGCCGCCATCCCACAAGATGACATCGGCCTCGGCTTCGGCCTGGCGCAAAATGCGCTCGTAATCCACGCCGGCATACACCACCATGCCGTTGCGCAGGTGGGGTTCGTACTCTTCCCGCTCCTCGATGGTGCAGTGGTAGCGGTCCAGGTCGTCGAAAGTGGCGAAGCGCTGCACGGCCTGCTCGACCAGATTGCCATAAGGCATGGGGTGCCGCACCACCACGACCTTGTGGCCCCAGTCGCGCAGCATTTGGGCCACCCGGCGGGTGGTTTGGCTCTTGCCGCAGCCGGTGCGCACCGCGGCCACGGCCACCACGGGTTTGGTGGAACGCAGCATGGTGGCCGCGGGGCCCATGAGGCGAAAGTCCGCGCCCGCGGCCAGGGCCAGCGAGGCCCGGTCCATCACATATTGGTGCGACACATCGCTGTAGGCGAAGATGACCTGCTGCACGCCATGCTCGCGCACCAGGCGGGGTAGTTCGGCCTCGGGGTAAATGGGAATGCCCTCGGGATAGAGGGCCCCGGCCAGCTCGGGCGGGTAAACCCGGCCCTCGATGTTGGGGATTTGGGTGGCGGTGAAAGCCACCACCCGATAGCGGGGATTGTCGCGGAAGGCCACATTGAAGTTGTGGAAGTCCCTTCCGGCTGCGCCCATGATGATGACGGGAATGGGGTCCATCGAGACACCTCCTGAGAGCGTGGGGGAGATGC
>JALSPJ010000187.1 GCA_026985995.1 Anaerolineales bacterium | reverse complement strand
ACCAGCCGGTCGTCCTCGTCCCAATAAGTGAGGGCCACATGGGGCTCCATGTTCACATGCTGCTGCTGCGAGGTGCGATACTCCCGCTCGAAGACGAAATCGGCCCGAGCCCAGGCGGCTTCCCGGTCGCCCACTTCGGCCTCCAGGTGATGCACGATGTTGTGCTCCCGGTCGTACAGGTCCGTGGTGTCTTCTTCGTCGTGGATGACCGGCGCGCCGTCTTGCATGGCTTCCAGGGGGTCGAGCACATGGGGCAGCACCTCATATTCCACCTCGATGAGGCGCAGCGCGCGGCGCGCGGTGTCGGGGTCGTCGGCGGCCACCACGGCCACCCGGTCGCCCACATGGCGTACTTTGTGGTCCAGCACCACCTGGTCGTAAGGCCTGGGGTTGGGGTAGCTCTGGCCGCCCGAGGCATACTTCACCCGGGGGATGTCTTTGTAAGTGAGCACCGCGCGCACCCCGGGCAGCGCCTCGGCCCGGGAAGTGTCGATGCGCTTGATGCGCGCGTGGGGGTGAGGGCTGGTGAGCAGCGCGGCGTAGAGCATCCCCTCCCGGGGCATGTCCGCGGTGAACACGGGCCGACCCTGGATGAGCTTGACCGCGTCCACCTTGCGCACGCCCTGACCCACCACCCGGGTGGGGGGCAAATCGGGCGGCGAAACCACCAGCGCCGGCCGCACGCCCTGCCGGGGCGCGACCGCGTGATAAGCCTCCCACACCCGGGCCGGGTCCTGCGACGGTTCCCACACCACATGCACCGGCTCGACGCGCGGCGCGGGTTGGCCCTGCATTTTGGCCGCGGCCAGCTGCACCGCGTGCACGATTTTGGCGTAGCCCGTGCAGCGGCACAGCACGCCGTTGAGCGCGGCCCGAATGTCCGCCTCGCTGGGGTTGGGGTTGCGGTCCAGCAGGGCCTTGGCCGTGAGCAGCTGGCCGGGGGTGCAAAACCCGCACTGAATGGCCCCGGCCTCGACGAAGGCTTCCTGCAGGGGGTGCAGCCGGCCCCGGGGAGCCAGGCCTTCCACCGTCTCGATGGCCCGCCCCTGCATCTCCACGGCCTTGAGGCGGCAGCTGCGCAGGGGCTCGCCGTCGACCAGCACAGTACAAATGCCGCAATCGCCCGAATCGCAGCCCTGCTTGACGCTGAAATAGCCCAAACGCCGCAGTGCGGTGAGCAGGTTGGTGCTGGGCCGCACGGCTAAGGTGTGGCGTTGGCCGTTGACCGTCAGGGTGATTTGGGGCATGGGGAACACCTCCGGCGGGGACCGGGTCAGGCCGCGGTCGCGGCGGCCTGCAGCGCGCGGCGGGTGAGCACCTGGGCCATGGCCCGGCGATACTCGGCGCTGCCGCGAAAATCGTCCTTGGGACGGGTTTGGGCGGCCACGGCCTGGGCCACCGCGGCCCAGGTTTCGGGTTCGGCCGCGCGGCCCAGGAAGGCTTCCAGGCCCTGGGGCACAAACACGGGTCGCGGGCTCACGCCGGTGAGGGCCAGGCGCAGGCCTTGCACCCGACCCTGGTCGTCGAGGCGTACCGCGGCCGCGGCGTATACGATGGGCGGGTCCGTGGGCGCGCGGGCCACCCAATCCGCGGCGTGGGGCCACAGCGGCAGCGGGACGGTGAGGTGTTGCCACGGACGAGCCCGGGCCAGCGCGTCGGCAAAGGCGCGCGTCGTGCCGTCGTGTTCCACCTGCGCGGCGGCCACCACCAGGTTGGCCGCCCACGCGGGGGCCAATTGCGGCGCGCGCAGGGCCTGCAACACGGTGGTTTGGTTGCGCACCTGCCAGGTGAGCCAACGCGTCAGGGGCGCGCGTAGAAACTCGGGCGCGGTTGGGTCGCGCACCACGGCCTCCAGCGAGCGGTCGGTGGCAACGCGCCAGCCGGTGGCGGGGGAAGAAGCAAGGGCCATTTTGCCAGCTCCCAAAGCGGGGGTGCTTTCATTGTACCGTAAAACGCGCACCAACCGCGCGCCCTGGCGGCCTGGGGGCCGGGCGCAGCATCGTTTGTGCGGGATAAAGGGGGTCGCGGCCTCAGGCCAGCAGCTCGCGGGCCAGGCGGTTGTGCTGCCGAATGAGCCGCGGCAGGTCCATGGTGGTCAGTCGGCCTTCGCGCACCACCACCTGGCCGCCGACCACGGTGTAATCCACCTGCACGGGTGCGGCCAGCACCAGCGCGGCCACGGG
>JALSPJ010000186.1 GCA_026985995.1 Anaerolineales bacterium | reverse complement strand
GGAAACGGGGGTGGTGGCCCTCATCGAGGGCGCGGCCGAAGGCCCCACGGTGCTGGCCCGTTTCGACATGGACGCACTGCCCATTCAGGAGGAAACCGGCGCGCCGTATGCTTCGCAAACGCCCGGCGTGATGCACGCCTGTGGCCACGACGGGCACACGGCCATCGGCCTCACCGTGGCCCGGCTGCTGGCGGCCCGCGCCGACCGACTACGGGGCACGGTCAAGCTGGTGTTCCAGCCGGCCGAGGAGGGCCTGGGCGGTGCGCAGCGCATGGTGCAGGAAGGCGTGCTGGAAAATCCCCGGCCCGACTATGCCCTGGCCCTGCACCTGTGGAACGGCTGGCCCGTGGGCCAGGTGGGGGTGACGCCGGGCCCGGCCATGGCCGCGGCCGAGATGTTCCGCATCACCCTCACGGGCCGCGGGGGGCACGCGGCCATCCCCCACGGGGCGGTGGACCCGGTGGTCGCAGCCGGGCACCTCATCACCGCGCTGCACACCATCGTGGGCCGCAACATCGCAGCCGACCAGGCCGCGGTGCTCACCGTGGCCGCGGTGCAGGCCGGCGACGCGGCCAATGTCATCCCCGAGCAGGCGGTGCTGCAAGGCACGCTGCGGGCTTTCGACGAGACCGTGTTTGCCACTTTGCAGCGTCGTCTTGAGGAAGTGACGCGCGGCATCGCGGCCGCGTTTGGCGTGCAGGCCCACATCGAGCATCGCGACTATTCCCCCGCGGTGGTGAACGACCCCGAAGTAGCCGCCCGGGTGCAACAGGTGGTGCAACGAGTCTGGCCCGAGGCCACCCTGGTGACCGATTACCGCACCATGGGCTCGGAAGACATGTCGTGGATGCTGCGGGAAGTGCCGGGCTGCTACTTTTTCATCGGCTCGGCCAACCCCGAGCGGGGGCTGGATGCGCCCCACCATCATCCGCGGTTCGACTTCGACGAGCAGGCCCTGCCCAAAGGGGCCGCGCTCATGGCCGCAGCCATCGTGGACCTGCTGGAGGCGGGCGCAAAGCCATGAGGTCCTTGGGATGGGGTGGCGGGCTGGCCGCGGCGCTGGTGTTGGGCTTCATCGCCGGGCTGGTGGCTGTGTTGGCCCTGCCGCGCTGGGCTGCTGCGCCTCCCAGGCGGGCCACGCCCACGGTGTTGTTGCAGGTGTTGCCCCGGCCTACGGCCACGCCCACGCCGTCGCCCACGCCGGTTCCCACGGCAACCCCCACGCCCAGCCCCACGCCTTTGGCTGCAGCCGGTTTCGCGGTGGGCCGCTTCGTGCAGGTGGCCGATACCGGCGGCGCGGGGCTGCGTTTTCGCGCCCAGCCGGGCCTCACGGGCCAGGTGCTGTTTTTGGGCCGCGACAACGAGGTCTTTCGCATCGAGCAGGGGCCTGTGGAGGCCGACGGCTATGTGTGGTGGTATCTGGTCGCGCCTTACGACGCCACCCGAGCCGGTTGGGCCGCGCAGGCCTTTTTGCGCCCCCTGGAAACCACCCCCCAACCCTGACCCACCATCCCCAACCAGGAGCCGACCATGCGCGTGTTGCTACAACGGGTAAGCCGGGCCCAGGTCGAAGTGGCCGGGCAAACCATCGCCCGCATTGGCCGGGGTGTGCTGCTGCTGGTGGGCGTGACCCACACCGACACCGACGCGGAAGCCGCCTACCTGGCGCGCAAAATCGCGCAACTGCGCATTTTCGAGGACGACGCGGGCAAGATGAACCGCTCATTGCTCGACATCCGCGGCGAGGCGCTGGTGGTGTCGCAGTTCACCCTCTACGCCGACACCCGCAAGGGCCGGCGGCCTTCCTTCGTGCACGCGGCCCGGCCCGAGCACGCCGCGCCCCTGGTGGAACGCCTGGCCGCGCACTTGGCCGCGCTCGGTGTGCCGGTGCAAACGGGCCGCTTTGGCGCGCACATGCAGGTGCACCTGACCAACGACGGCCCGGTCACCCTGTGGCTGGAACGGGAGACAGCGCCATGACGGACCTTTACGCCCAACGCCGGGCCGCGCTGGCCCAGGCCCTGAGCCAAAGCGGCCTGCACGGGGCCGTGTTCAACCCAGGGCCCAGCATGCGCTACTTCTTCGGCCGGGCCTTCTTCCTGGGCGAGCGGCCCATCCTGGCCCTGGTCACCGCCGCGGGCCGCAGCACTTGCGTCGCCCCGGCCTTCGAGCAGGAAGAAATCGAGGCCCTGGGCCTGCCGCGAGCCTTCTTCTACGCCGAGGACCCCCGCACCTGGGTCGACGCGGTGGCCCAGGCCCTGCAATGGGCCAGGTTGCCGGCCAAGGCCCGGCTGGGCATCGAGCCCGTGCGCTTGCGAGCCTTGGAACTGCGCCTGCTGCAGGAAGCCGCGCCCCAGGCCGCGTTCCCCGACATTACCGCGCAGGTCATGGCCGCCCGGGCCCGCAAAGACGCGGCCGAAGCCGCGGCCATGCGCGTCGCGGTACGCATCGCGGAACAGGCCTGGGAGGCCACCCTGCCCTTCTTGCGGCCCGGGGTCACCGAGCGCCAGCTCGCCGCGGAGCTCACGGTGCAGCTGCTGCGTCATGGCTCCGAGCCCGAGCTGCCCTTTTGGCCCATCGTGGCCTTTGGCCCCCACAGCGCCAGCCCCCACGCGCAGCCCGGCGAGGCCCCATTGCGGCCCGAGACCCCCGTGCTCTTCGACTGGGGCGCGCGACACCAGGGGTATGTCTCGGACATGACCCGCATGGTCTGGTTCGGCCGCGCGCCCGAAGCCGGGTTCCTGCAGGTGGTGGAAGTGGTGCAGCGGGCCGTGGCCGCGGGCATCGCGGCCGCGCGGCCGGGCGCGCCCGCCGGCCAGGTGGACCAGGCCGCACGGCAGGTCATCGACGCCGCGGGCTATGGCCCCGCGTTTTTGCATCGCACGGGCCACGGCCTGGGCCTCGATGTGCACGAGCCGCCGTACCTGCGCGGCGACAATGCGGAACCCTTGGCCCCGGGCATGGTGTTCACCGTGGAACCGGGGGTGTACCTGGCCGGGCGCTGGGGCGTGCGCATCGAGGACATGGTGCACCTCACCCCCCAGGGGCCCGAGGTGTGGACTTCGTTGCCGCGCGCGGTGCGGGTGGTGGAAGGTTGACGCCCGCCCATGGGGAGGCAGTGCCATGGCTGGCGCCGACGCACGGGAAAACATGTCGCCCGAAGAGCGGGCCGCGTGGGTGGGTTTCTCGATGGTGAAAGGCGTGGGCCCGGCCCGGTTCCGCCGGCTGCTGGAAGTGTTTGGCCACGCCGCGGCCGCGTGGCGGGCCTCGGAGCGCGCGCTGCGCGACGCGGGGCTGCCCGAGGCCGTGGCGCGCGAAGTGGCCCGCACCCGCGCCCGGGTGAACCCTGCGGCCCTGCTGGAGGGGTGGCTGGCGCAAGGCATTCAGGTGCTCACCTGGGAAGACGACGCTTACCCCGAACGGCTGCGGCCTTTGGCCCAGGCCCCGCCGGTGCTGTATGTGCGAGGCGCGCTCACGCCGCAGGATGCCTGGGCCGCGGCCGTGGTGGGCACCCGGAAGATGACGGGCTATGGCCGGCGGGTGGCCACCGAAGTGGCCGCGTATTTGGCCCGTCGGGGGGTCACGGTGGTCAGCGGCCTGGCCCGGGGCATCGATGGCGTGGCCCATCGGGCGGCCCTGAAAGCCGGCGGGCGCACTTTGGCCGTGCTGGCCCACGGCGTGGACCTGGTCTACCCGCCCGAGCATCGGGCCCTGGCCGCGGCCATCGTGCAGCGGGGCGCGCTGCTCAGCGAATTCCCGCCCGGCACCCGGCCCGAGGCCCCCTTCTTCCCCCGGCGCAACCGCCTGATTTCGGGTCTGGCCCGGGCCGTGGTGGTGGTCGAAGCCGGGGAGCGTAGCGGCGCGCTCATCACCGCGACTTTTGCCGCGGAGCAGGGCCGGGAAGTGTTCGCGGTGCCCGGCTCGATTTACGCGGCCAACAGCCAGGGCACCCTGTGGCTGCTGCAACAGGGCGCGCAGGTGCTGCGCAAGCCCGAGGACCTGGACCCGGTCTTCGACATGCCGCGCCTGCCCTTTCAGCAAGAAGCCCGCGTCACTTTGCCCACGGACCCCACCGAGCGGCTGTTGTGGCAATATCTGCAGGGGGAACCCCAACATGTGGACGAGCTGTGCGCGGCCACGGGCCTGCCCGCGGCGCAGGTCAACGCGCTGCTCACCCTCATGGAGCTCAAGGGGCTGGTCCACCAGGTGGGGCCGATGACTTTCGTGGCCGCTTCCGCGGGGCGCGGATGAAAAAGAGCAGACAGCGGTGAGCGGGCAGCCGTCAGCCCGGTAGGGGCGCAGCGTGCTGCGCCCGGCCCGGTAGGGGCGCACGGCGGTGTGCCCGGGGGGATGCAACCGCGGATACACGCGGATAGACGCGGATTAGATGAAAAAACCACGGAAAAACACGGATGAACACGGAAGAAAAACAGCGGACAGCAGACAGCAGGGAGCGGGGGGCAACGCGCGGCACCCGCCAACCACCAACCACCAACTACCAACCCCCAACCACCAACTTCCAACCTCTCCAGCAATCAAAGCGGCACGAGTGCGCTGTGCTGCAAGCAAAAGGGGCCGGGCGGGGATTGCTCCCGGCCCAGCCCCCGAAACGGTCAACGCACGGGACGACCGCGACGCTGGTTATTTCAGCGTCATCAAAAAGGCCACCAACGCGTCGATTTGCTCGGGCGACAGGTCGCTGTAGCTCGGCATCAAGCCCTCGGGGAAGCCTTCCACCGTGTAGGCCGTGGGGTCGGTGATGGACTGGCGGATGTATTCCTCCGCGCTCATGCCCTCGACCCGCTGGGCCGCGGTGGTGGCAATGCCCGCCAGGGAGGGGCCCACCAGCTGCACGCCGGGCTCCAGGCTGTGGCAGGTCACACAGCCGGCGTTGGTGCCCAGGGGGTTCTGGTTAAACAGCTCCTTCCCCATGGCCACCAGGTCCTGCTCACCGCCCTCTTCGGCCGCGGCTTCGGTGGCTTCGGGCATGGCCTCTTCGGTGGCCTCGGCCTTTTCCTCGGCCGGGGCCTGGGTCGCGGGCGCGGCTTCTTCCTGCTGCGCGGGCTGCTCGGCCGCGGGGGCCTCCTGCGCACCGCCGCCGCACGCGGCCAGGGCAAAGACCAACGCCAACACAACGAGCACGAGCCACAGGCTCTTCTTGCGGAACATAGAACACCTCCTACGGCAATCGATAAAGGTTGGTGTTCACAGGGGTCATTCCTCCCCCGTGAGCGTAAGCAAAAAGGCGACCAGGTCTTGAATTTGCTCTTCGGTCAGGCGCTCCCGGGCATCGGGGGGCATGGTGCCCGCGGGGTAGCCCGGGACGACATACGCGTCGGGGTCGACGATGGATTGGTACAGATATTCCTCCGCGCTCATGCCGGGCACCCGCTGGCCGGCCACCTTGCCGATGTCGTACAGGGAAGGGCCGACCAGTCGCACGCCGGGTTCCAAACTGTGACACAACCGACAACCGGCGTTGACGCCGGGCACTTCTTCCAGGAACAAGCGCCGCCCCATGTCAGGGTCGCCGTGGGTGCGCAAATCGTGGAACTGCCAGCGGCGAATCTGGCGCGGGCTCAGGCGCACTTCACCGTCGAACAAAATGTAGCGCTGTTGGGGCTCCTCTAAGGTGATGGTCACCCGGTGCGTCCCCGGCTCGGCCAGCCATTGGGCAAAAAAGACGACCACGCCCTCTTGGGCCGGGTGGGTGGCTTCCCACACCACCTGCCCATCCTGATACACTCGCAGCGTGGCCTGACCTTTGGGCACCGTTTCGGAGCCAACAGTTGATTTTACCACATTCGGGTCTTCGAAGTCCAACCCCAAACGGTGGGTGAAGGCCACTTCCAGCGTGGCCTTTTGCGCCCAGGCCGGGCCCCGATAGGGCCACCGGGTGAGGGCCACCACCAGCAGCGCGAGGGCCAACAACCCCACCGCGGCCCGCCAGGCGGCCGGATGGCGCAAAATGTCGCTCCAGCTCTGCTCCGCGGGCGGATGCATGGACGCGGGTTCGGGAGCCGCGAAAGGCGCGGTCAGGGCCGCGGGCAAATCCGCGGGGGCAATCCAGTCCTCGCGCAGGGCCGCGGCCTTCCACTTGACCCGCAGCCAGGGTTTGCGCTGCCGGGCCAGACGGTCGTGCAGCCAGGTGTTGCCCCAGCGGTTGACGCAATCGTCGGGCGGGCAGCCGATGATTTGCACCTCGGCCGCGCCGGCCTGCCAGGCCAGGGCCACGGTATCGGGGTGCAAATCGCCCACGCAGGGCACCGCGACCACATGCACCGGCCGCGGCCCCTGGGGGCTTTCTGCCGTGTGCGGTTGGGCCAGCACATCGGCATTGGCCAGCACATGGCGATGGCACACGAAGGTGACTCGGGGGGCCACGCCGTTTTCGGGCTGCGCGGCGCGGCGCACCCGGGCCCGCAGTTCGTCCAGGGTGGGGTGGTCTAAGGTGAGCGCGTCGGTGGGGCAGCTGCCCACGCAAATGCCGCAGCCCACGCACAATTCGGGGTGCAGTTGGGCCACCAGTTTGGGGCCTTTGCCATTTTCCCGGGGCACCATTTCCAGGGCCCGGTAGGGGCAATCCTTGGCGCACAGGGTGCAGCCAATGCAGGCGTCCTGGTTCAGGCGCACGGGTTCGGCCTGCGGTGCGCGCCACACCCACGGCCACGCGGCCCACAGGGCGAAAGTGAGCCCGGCCAGGCCCCACGCGACCCAGCCGCCCCATTTCAGCCAGGCGGGCAGCAGGGCCAGATACCACAGGTCCAAAGGCACCTGCTCGGGCCAGTGGGTGAAATCCCACGGCGGGCGCAGCCCCGCGGGCCACGCCACCCCCAGCAGCACCCAGGCCCCGGTCAGGGCCAGCAGCCAATAGCGCGGGGGGAACCAGCGGCGCTGGTTGAGGCGCAGGATGTGCCACCAGTAGAACAGGCCCATGAGCACGGCCAGGCCCACATGGATGAAGAACAAAGTCACCAGGTAGACCCAGCCCGTATTGCCCGGGTGGGGAACCAGCCAGCGCACGATGCGCGCCTGGCCGTTCGCGGAGCCCTTCCACCCCTGCACCAGAGCCTGGTGCAACCATTGGGCCCGGTCGTCGGCCAACATCCAATAGCCGGTGATGCCCACGATGAGCGCGACGAGCACCAGCGCCACACCGGTGACCCAGGCCAGCCAGCGGGGGCCGCGCACCCGGTTTTGCACCGCCATGCGCCACGCGTGCAGCAAGGCAAACAAGAGGAAGAAATCGCTGGCATAGCGGTGCACCGAGCGCATGATGCGGCCGACGATGTTGCTGTGGATGACGGCAATGGAGTCGTAGGTGTCTTGAAAGCCGAAGTGATAGAACAGGGTGAGATACAACCCGGTGAGGGCCAACAAGAACAGGGACCACAGGGCCAGGGTGCCGGTGTGGTAGAAGGGGTTGTAGCGAGGGTCGCGCACCCAGTGGGCCCAGGGGGCTTCCAGGCGGGTGGTCCACCGGTCCAGGCGCGCGGCCAAACGGTTCCACATCGAACGGGTTTGGGACGGTAGCTCAGGCGTCAGCTGTTGTGCGGCCATGGCGTTGGCACCCCAAAAAAGCGGGCGGCTCACACCACCGCCCGACGAGATGCGCGAAACCCGGCGCCGGGGGGACGCGACGATGCGTCCCCCCGGACATCCAAGGAGGCGCGTTTACCACAATTTGATGTTCGGCCCGGCCACAGGCATCATGCCCGAAATCAGGTCGATGAGCACCGGCGTGTAGGCGATGACCAACAGCGCCACCGCGCCCACCAGCCACGGCTTCCAGGCGTCCAGCCATTCGGGCACGGCCTGCACATCGGTCATGGCCTCGGCCACCTGGATTTCCACCTCTTTGGCGGCCTTCTTGGCGAAGAACGCGGTGTGGGCCATAATCCAGATGTACATGTAGACCGCGACGAGGAGGATGATGCCGCCGATACCCACCCGCAGCAGCAGGCCACTCCATTCGGGCGGGATGTAGGGCGCTTCGCCCAAGGGCGTGCGCCGGGGCGCGCCCAGCAGGCCCAGCGAGTGCATGGCCTGGGAGAAGATGGCCATGCCGATGAACCACAGATACACCTGCACCAGCGCGGCCTTGCGGCAGCACAGTTCCCGGCCCGTGAGGTAGGGCACCAGCCAGAAGGAGATGCCCATGAAGGTCAGGGTCACCGCGGTGGACACGGTGAGGTGGAAGTGCCCGGGCACCCAGGCGGTGTTGTGCAGGATGAGGTTGGTGTTGTAGGACGCGTTGACGATGCCACCGAATCCGCCGAAGATGAACAGGATGCCGGCCAGCAGCTGCGAGGCCACGATGGGGTCATCCCACGGCAGCGCGGCCAGCCAGCCCATGAGGCCCTTGCCACCTCGCTGACGCCCGGCATATTCCAGCGAAGCCACCACGGTGAACAGGGTCATGAGCGAGGGGATGACCACCGACAGGGTGAGCAGCGCGTGGATGTACTTCCAGCCGGGCGCGACGCCGGGGTCCACGAACTGGTGGTGGAAGCCCACGGGCACCGAGAGCAAGATGAACAGCCAGAAGGCTAAGCGGGCCATGGTATCGCTGAACAGCTTGCCGCCGGCCTGCCGCGGCAGGTAGCCGTACCAGGAGATATAAGCCGGCAGCAGCCAGAAGTAGACCAGGGGATGGCCGAACCACCAGAAGAAAGTGCGGGCCAGCTGGATGTCGATGCCCTTCACCAGCCCCGCGGACCAGGGCAGCAGCATGAACAGGGCTTCGATGGCCACGCCCAAGGTCGCCAGTTGCCACAGCACCATGGTGGCCACACTGGCGAAGGCGATGAAGGGCGTGCGCACGCCGGGGTTGTCCTTCTTCCACTGGTGCAAGGTGAAGTAAAAGCCGTAGCCCTCAATCCAGCTGCCCACCACCAGCAGCACCAGGCCCAGGTAGAAAGGCCAGGGGGCCTTCATAGGCGGGTAGAAAGTGTAGAGCACGCTGGCCTGATTGGCCAGGATGTAGAACGCGGCCAGCAGCAGCCCCACCACCATCATCCAAAAGCCGAAGGCGTTGAGCTTGGGGTATTTGAGGGGCCGCTTGAGGCCGTAAATCATGTTGAAGGTGAGAAAGCCCAGGATGAAGAAGGTGGTCCACACCACCGCATTGAGCACGCCGTGCAGGGTGAGGCCCTGGTAATAGGACTGGGCGATGTGCAGCTTCTTCAGCTGCGGGTAAAAGTTCCAGCCGGCGTAGTTGAAGGCCTGCATGGGGCCGAAGAAGCTGCCGATGGCCAACGCGGCCACGGCCACGAAAATGTGCCAGCCGATGAAACGCTTTTCCGCGCGGGTCAGGGTATATTCATTCGCCATGGCCGACCTCCCTCATTTGCCGTATTCTTCGGGGGGCACGACTTTGATCACGCCGAACATGGCCGCGTGACCCAAGCCACAATATTCCGTACAGATGAACTTGTACTCGCCGGGCTCATCGAAAGTGTAGCTCAGCTTGCCCACATAGCCCGGAATGACCTGCACATTCAGGTCCGTGTTGAGCACTTTGAAGCCGTGCTGAATGTCGCGGCTGGTGACATAGAAGGTCACCTTCGCGCCGGCGGGCACCACAATTTCCCGGGGGACGAACTGCCAGGTTTGGGCAATCAGATAGACTTCATACTTCTTGCCGGGCACCAGCTCCCGCACACCCGGGTTGGACCACACCGGGTCCTGGTCCAATTTGGTGGGGTCGATTTTCTGGTCCAGCGTAGGCACCTGCACGCCCAGCGCGAACCCGGCCACGCCAATCAACACCGCAAACGCGGCCAACAAGGCGATGCTGATGGTAATCCAGCGCTTTTCGTGCTTGTCGATATGCAAGGAACTCATGGTGGCCTTCCTCCTTCCTTAGACGGTCGGGCCATACTGGAGCAGCATCCAGTACACGGAACCCCAAATGATAATCAGCAAGGCGACGAAGATGAGTACGATGACCCAGGTGCCCCGGGGGGCAAAATCTTCAGGGGGTTGGGAACTCATACGGCACCTCCTTGGATGGATGGAAAAAACGGCCAACAAGGTACAAAGGCCCCCGCCCCACCCCGAGGGGGAGAGCCCGCAAAGACGGCCTACTTGGGCTGGCGAATCTCGACCTCGATGGGCATGTCGCCGCTTTTCTCGAAGTGCAAGACGAGCTTGACCTTGGTGCCGGGGGTGAAGTCGACCTTTTTATCGATGCACATGATGTGCAACCCGCCCATCTTGAGCTCCACGGTCTGCCCGGCCGGGATGACGATTTTCCCGCCCTCCACCGGGCGCATCCCCATGGCGCCTTCGGCGGTCTTGAAAGATTCGTGCAATTCCACCGTGCCGCAGGCGTCGGACGAAGCGCCAATCAGGGCGTCGTCCTCATTGCCCGTGTTGCGCAGGGTCATGTAGAACGCGCCCGCGGTAGCCACCTTGGGCGAGGGCCGGCCCCAGGCGTCTTCCACCTGGATTTGGGGCCCGGCGGCCTTTTGGCACGCGGCCAACGCAACCACGACGGCCGACATCAACGCCAGTAAGCGAATGAAGCGCTTCATGGAAGACCTCCTCAAAGGGTCAATGGGAAATGAGATACTTGAGGTCCGCGGCCATATCTTCGGCCGGGGTGCCATAGGGGAAGATGAGCTTGACATACCCTTTCTTGTCGACCACGGTGATGCTGGCCGTGTGGTCGACAAGATACCCGGTGGCCACGGTACCCTCGTGTTTCTGGTAATAAATGCCGTATTGCGTGGCCACCTCGGCAATCTCATCTTCGCTGCCCGTCACACCGATGAAACGGGGGTCGAAGTACTGTACATATTCCTTGAGGCGTTCGGGCGTATCCCGAGCCGGGTCCACCGAAACCATGATGAATTGCACCTGGTCCGCGTCGTCGCCCAACAGCTCCATGGCCCGCTGCACCTCGAACAGGGTGGTGGGGCACACATCGGGGCAGAAGGTGTAGCCGAAGTAGAGCATGACCACCTTGCCCCGAAAGTCCCGCAGGCTCACCGGGCCGTCGGCCGACATGAGGGTGAAATCGGGCGCCGGCTCGGTCGATTGCAGCACCGTGCCGTGAAACGCGTAAGGCCGAAACCGGTTCCACCCCCACCAGCCAACGGCAACCAAGAGCAACGCGCCTACCAGGACCAATACGGGCTTTTTATACGCCATCGAAGCCAACCTCCACATGCATCAAGGTGCGTAACAAAGGAAGAAATGCGCGGCCTCATAGGCCAGTTTGGCCGAGCCCTGGCTGTTGCGAATTTCCTCGGCCAGCACGCCCAAGTGGCGCAGAATGCGCTCCTCGGTCGACGCCAAAGTCTCGTACTTGTATTCCCCGCGCACGATGCCCCAGCCGTCGATGAGGATGTAGCGCGGGTCGAAGCGCACACTGCCGTCGGGTTGCGGTTCGTAATACTCGCCGAACCCCGCGCCCACAATCAGCTTCAGCCGTTTGGGGTCGGGGTGGGTGGCGAAGGTCCACACCGCGGGGTCCGCGCCGACCTGCCGGGCATAGGCCCGTAGCACTTCGGGGGTGTCGTGGGCCGGGTCCAGCGAAATGGCCACGATGCGAAAGGGAATGTCGCCCATGATGGCCGGCCCCTCGGCCTGCGCCCGCTGCAGCGTGGGCACGATGCCGTAGCAATCGCCCGGGCAGCGGGTGTAGAGGAAGGCGTACAGTACCACTTTGCCCCGCAGGTCCTCGTTGGTCAGCTGTTGGCCGTTTTGGTCCACCAAGATGAAACCTGGGCCCAGGCGCACCCGGGGCAGCACCTGCACAGGCTGAAACACCTTGAACGCCACCACGGCCACGAACACCGTGCCGAAAAAGCCGTAAACCCCGCGAACCACCCAACGATAGGCCTTCATGGTTCCTGGTCCGCCTTCAAGGCCACCGACACCCCCTGGGCCTCGGCGGCCAAATCCGCGAAAGTGGTGCTTTCCAGCTCTTTCAAAATCAGGCGCTGCAATCGGGCCCACCGCCGGCGCACCGGGCAGGCCGTAGAAAAGGGGCACGAATCCGGCAAGTCAATGCACTCCGAAACCCGGGGCAGCCGGTCCATGGCCTCGATGACATCACGCAGGGTGATGTCTTGCGCCGGGCGGGCCAGTTCCAGGCCGCCTTTGGGCCCCGGGTAAGTGCGCACCAGCTGGGCCCGACTGAGTTCCTTAAGCAAACTGTAAAGCAGCGAGAGCGGGATGAGCATTTCCTGGCTGAGCTGCTGGGCCGAAACCCGCGTCCCCGGGGGGTGCTTGGCCAGGCCCAATACCACCCGAATGGCGTAGTCCGTGCGTCGGTTGATCCAATAGCGCATCACCGCCCTCGCCCGCGTGGCAAAAAGTTGACTTTCTTGACCACCTTTAGCAAGAATAGTCAAGATTGTTTTTTTGAGCCAGGTGACGAATGTCATGTCTCAACTTTCGCGAAATTCGGCGCGGGCGCCCGGCAGTGCGCCGGGGGGATGAAGCCGCGGATGAATAACAGCAGGAAGCAGTCAGCAGTCAGCAATCAGCCCGGTAGGGGCGCACGGCGGTGCGCCCGCCGCGGTAGGGGCGACCCGGTGGGTCGTCCGGGGAATGAAACCGCGGATTCACGCGGATGAACGCGGATGAACAACAGCAGTCAGCGGTGAGCAGGGAGCGCGGTAGGGGCGCGCGGCGCCCGCCAACTTCCAACCACCAACCTCCAGCCACCAATTTCCAACTTCCAACAACGCCCGGTCAGCTGGGCAGGGTGCAATTCACACGAAGGCCCAGAGAACACGAATAGGATAATTTCTCCTGCTTCTCTGTGTTCCCCGTGCCTCCGTGTGATTTTATGGGTACTTGGAAAAGCCCGGGCGCAAGGGGCATCGCGGCTTGCCCCCCGCGCCCGGCCGCGATACAATGCAAATGTATGCCGCCATCGCCTTTGCCGTTCCCCTGGCGCCGCCTGGCGCGCTACGCCTGGGTCGGCCTGCTGTGCGGGCTCCTCGCCTGGGGGGTGATGCCATCCCCCCAGGCCCACGCGGAACTCACCCCGTACGACCGGGCCCAGGCCCTGTTGGCGCGCCTCACCCCCACCGAAAAAGTCGGCCAGCTGTTCCTGGTCACTTTCCCGGGCACGCAGCCGACCGAGCAAGACCCCATTTACCGCTGGGTGGTGGAACGCCGCATCGGCGGCGTGGTGCTGCGTCGCGACCAGGACAACTTCGCCCCCCCGCCCGACACCCTGCCCGCGCTGCAAACCCTGACCAACCAGCTGCAAGACTGGGCTTACCCCGAAGCCGACGAACGCATCACCGACCCCACCACCGGCGAGCCCCAGCCCCCGCAGTTCATCCCCCTGTGGGTGGCCCTGCAGTGGGAAGGCGACGCCGCGCCCCGCGACGCCCTGCCCGGCGCGCTTTCCCCCTTGCCCAGCCCCATGGCCCTGGGCGCCACCTGGGAGCCGGACCTGGCCCGCCAGGCCGGCGCGCTCCAGGGCCAGGAGCTGGACGCGCTGGGCGTCAACCTGCTCTTCGGCCCGCCCCTGGAGGTGCTCGAAACCGCGGCGGTGGGCTCCCCAGGCGACTTGAGCGTGCGGGCCTTCGGTTCCCACCCCTTTTGGGTGGGCCGCCTGGCCCAGGCCTACATCCAGGGCGTGCACCAGGGCAGCCAGGGCCGGGTGGCCTTTGTGGGCCGTTACTTCCCCGGCTACGGCGGCGCCCAACGCCCCCTGGCCGAGGAAATTCCCACCGTGCGCAAGCCCTGGGAAGACATGCGGACCACCACCCTGGCCCCCTTCCTGCAGGTCATGCAGGCCCCACCCGAGGGCCGGGTCGATGCCCTCATGATTGGCCACATCCGCTACCTCGCCCTGCAAGGCAACATTCGCCCCACCACCCCGCCCGTGAGTTTAGACGCCAAAGCCCTGCAGCAGGTGCTGGCCGACCCCGCGGTGGGGGAATGGTACGCCCAACCGGGCCTGTTCGTCAGCGACGACCTGGGCAGCCCGGCCCTGCACCGCTATGCCGGGGCCTTGGGCCAGCCCTACGACCCGCAGCGGCTGGCGCGCGAAGCCTTCCTGGCCGGGAACCATCTGCTGTATCTCGGCCCCGGCTTCGTGGACCCGCGCGCCGAGGAGCCCTCGTATGTCGCCACCGTGGACGCGGTGCTGCAGGCGTTCGAGGAAAAATACCTCCAGGACCCGGCTTTTGCCCAGCGGGTCGACGACGCGGTGCTGCGCATTCTGACCCTCAAATATGCCCGTTTGGGGGAATTTTCCTTGGGCCGCACCCAACGCCCCGCGGACCGCCTTACAGCTGTAGGCCAAAACACCGAGGTGGCCTTTCAAGTGGCCCAGCGCGCGGCCACCCTGTTGGACCCCAGCCTGCTGGACCTGCCCGAGGTGCTGCCCACACCGCCGAGCCGCACCGACCACCTGCTCTTCATCGTCGACACCGTCGCCTATCGGCTGTGCACCGAATGCCCTTTGCAGCAAGTGCCGGACCCCGACGCGCTGCGCCGCACCGTGTTGGAGCTTTACGGCCCCCGGGCCCAGCGCCTGGTGCAGCCCGACCATTTGGCCGTTTTCACCGCCACGGACCTGGCCCACTGGCTCACCGCGCCCTACGCGGAACCCAACCGGGCCTTCGACGAGGCCCTGCGCCGCGCCAATTGGGTGGTGCTGCTGGTGCAGGACCCGGACCCCAACCGGCCCGGCGGCACGGCCATTCCCCAATTGCTGGAACAAGCGCCCGACCGCCTGCGCGACAAGACCGTGGTGGCCTTCGCCCTGCAATCGCCCTACGCCCTCAACGCCGCGCATTTGGCCAATGTCACCGCCTTCTACGACATGTTCGGCAAAACGCCGCCCTTCGTCGCCATGCTGGTGCGCCTGTTGTTCCAGGAAGCCCTGCCCCAGGGCGCGGCGCCTGTGTCGGTTCCCGAAATCGGTTACGACATCTGGCGGGTGACCCAGCCGGACCCGACGCAAGACATCGCCCTCTCGCTGGAAGTCATCACCGCCGCGGGGGCCACGCCCACGCCGCCGGTGGCCGGGGGGCCCTGGCAGCTGCCCAAAGGCCAGCTGGTGGCCGTGCACACCGATGTCATCGTCGACCACAACGGCCACCCCGTGCCCGACGGCACGCCGGTGCGCTTCGTGCTGGGGCAGGGCCAAACCGTGCTGCAGCGCACCGAAGTGAGCACCCAAGACGGCCGGGCCCGGGGCTCCTTAGTGCTGGATGCCAACGGCCTGGTGGAGATTTGGGCCGAGGCCGGCGAGGCCCGCTCGCAGCCGCTGCAGGTGGAAATTTTGGGCGCGCCGCCCACGCCGCTGCCCACGGCCACACCCCAGCCTTCGCCCACCCCCGCGCCTTCCCCCACCCCGCGGCCCCCGGGGGAACCGACGCGGCCGCCGTGGCGCTGGCGTTTGGGCCTGGCGGCCTGGGTCGTCATGGTCACCGCGCTGTTGGCCGCGCTGGCTGCGGCCTGGGCCCGGGGGCGGGGCTACACCGCGGCCTGGGCCATTCGCTACGGTTTGGGCGTGTTTACCGCGGCCTGGGCGGGCTACATTGTCGGCTATCTGTGGGTGGGCTGGCGGCCGGCGCTCGGCCGCGCGGTGTATCCGCAAAGTCTGGCTTTCATGCTGGCGGCCGCGGCCTTGGGCTGGGCCGCTGTGGGCCTGTGGCACCAGCGCCGCAGCAAAACCATTCCCCATGCGAGGAGGAAAGGCTGATGGACGCCCTCAAACAGCGCATTTTGGCCGAAGGTAAACACTTGGGCAACGGCATTCTCAAAGTCGATAGCTTTCTCAACCACCAGGTGGACCCGCAGCTGATGATGGCCTGCGGTGCGGAATTCGCCCGCCGCTTTGCCCAAGTGGGGGCCACCAAGGTGCTCACCGCGGAAATCTCGGGCATCGCGCCCGCGCTGGCCACCGCGTATCACCTGGGCGTGCCTCTGGTCTTCGCCCGCAAGCACAAGCCCATCACCATGCCCGAGGAAGTGTTCCTCACCTACACGCCTTCGCCCACCAAAGGGCGCATCGTGGAGCTGATGATTTCGCCCGAATACATCGGCGCCGGCGACCGGGTGCTCATCATCGACGATTTTCTGGCCAGCGGCGCGACCATTTTGGGCCTGGCCCGTTTGGCCCAAACCGCGGGCGCGACGGTGGTGGGCGTGGGCGCGCTCATCGAAAAGACTTTCGAGCAGGGCCGGGCCCGGCTGACCGCGGAACTGGGCGTGCCCATCGAAAGCCTGGCCCGCATCGCCCGCTTTGAGGGCGACCGCATTGTGTTCGCGGACTGAGCCGGCCCGCTCCCGGAGGGGTTCCCCATGAAACACGACACCATCGTGGTGCTGGACTTTGGCGGCCAATACGCGCAGCTCATTGCCCGGCGGGTGCGGGAGCAAGGGGTGTATAGCGAGCTGCTGCCCTGGGACGCGCCCGAAGCCGAGGTGATGGCCCTGGCGCCCAAGGGCTTCATTCTCTCGGGCGGCCCGGCCTCGGTCTACGCCCCGGGTGCGCCGCAAATTCCGGCCTATGTGCTGCAAAGCGGCCGCCCCGTGCTGGGCATTTGCTACGGCATGCAGGCCCTGGCCCACGCCTTGGGCGGGCAGGTGGCCCCGGCCGCGGCCCGGGAGTATGGCCTGGCCTGGCTGGAGGTGGTGCGCGCCAACCCCCTGCTGCCGCCGGGCCGCCACCAGGTGTGGATGTCCCACGGCGACCGCATCGAGGCGCTGCCGCCGGGCTTTGAGGTGCTGGGCCGCACGGCCAACAGCCCCATCGCGGCCATGGGCGACCTGCAGCGGCATTACTACGGCGTGCAGTTCCACCCCGAGGTGCAGCACACGCCCATCGGCGGCGAGCTGCTGCGCCGCTTCGCGGTCCACATTGCCGGCGCGCGGCCCACCTGGACCCCCGAGCACATGGTCGACGACATCGTGGCCCGGGTGCGGGCCCAGGTGGGGGCCGAGCCCGTGCTGGCCGCGGTCAGCGGCGGGGTGGATTCCGCGGTGGCCACCGCGCTGGTGCACCGGGCCGTGGGCGACCAGCTGCGCGCGGTGTTCGTCGACACGGGCCTGTTGCGCTTGGGCGAGCGGGAGCAGGTGGTGCAGGCCTTGCAGGACGCCCTGGGCGTGCCCCTCACCGTGGTGGATGCCCAGGCGCGCTTTTTGGAACGCCTGCGGGGGGTGACGGACCCCGAAGCCAAGCGCCGCATCGTGGGCGAAACCTTCATTCGGGTGTTCGAGGAAGCCGCCCGCGCGCTGGGCCAACCGCGCTTTCTGGTCCAGGGCACCATTTACCCCGATGTCATCGAATCCCGGGCCGCGGAGCGCCCCCACGCGGCCAAAATCAAAACCCACCACAATGTGGGCGGCCTGCCCGACGATATGCGCTTCGAGCTGGTGGAACCCCTGCGCTATCTGTTCAAAGACGAAGTGCGCCGCCTGGGCGAAGCCTTAGGCCTGCCCGAGGAGCTGGTCTGGAAGCAGCCCTTCCCCGGGCCGGGGCTGGCCGTGCGGTGCTTAGGCGAAATCACCCCCCAACGGCTGGAAACCCTGCGGCAGGCCGATGCCATCTTTCGCCAGGAATTGCGGGCCGCGGGCTATTTGGGCAAGCCGCGGGCCGAGGGCCCCCAGCCCCGGGTGGCCCAGGCTTTCGCGGTGCTGCTGCCCGTCAAGGCCGTGGGCGTCATGGGCGACCAGCGCACTTACCACGAGGTGGTGGCCCTGCGCGCGGTGGTCACCGAAGACTTCATGACCGCGGACTGGGCCCGCCTGCCCTACGACCTGTTGGCCCGGGCCGCCAACCGCATCGTCAACGAAGTGCCCAGGGTCAACCGGGTGGTCTACGACATCACCTCCAAGCCCCCGGGCACCATCGAGTGGGAATGAGCGCGCCAGGGCCGCCCGGGAAATAGGGTATACTTTCGCCGACCCCCGCGCGGCGCGGGGGTGAGGGTTGTGATGCGCGATTTCCATCTGGTCGTCTTTCAGCATTACACTGCGGAAGCGCCCGCGGCCTGGCCGGCCCAGTGGGTGGGCAGCGCGCCTCGCTCGGCCCACAGGCAACGCCGCCGCGAGGCCTTGCTGGTGGTGGCCGACTTCTTTGGCTCGGCCCGGCCCGATTTGCGCGCCCAGGAGCGCCTGCTGGAGCGCGCCACCCAGGCCTACTTCCAAACCGGCGGCCCGGTGACTGCGGCCCTCAAGGCCCTCGTCCACCACTTGCATGGGGAATTGCAGCGCGCCAACCAACGCCTGCGCGGGCGGGGCAAACAGGTGTTGGCCCGGGCCGCGGTCTGGGTGTGGCGCGGGTCCCAGGTCTACCTGGCCGTGGTGGGCCCCTGGCAGGTGCACGCCCTGGCCCCGCAGCATCAGGTCTTTCCCCCCGACCCCGAAGGCTGGAGCGCACCCATCGGCCTGGGCGCGGTCCCCTGGGTCGATTATCACATTCTGCCCGCGGAAACGGGGCCCTGGCTGCTGGCCGCGGAGCCGCTGCCCGAGGCCGTGGAATGGGAAGCGCTTTTGGGGCCCGACCCGAGCCCCGCGCTGGAAGCCCTGCTGGCGCGCAGTTCGCAGCCGTTGCGGGGCGTATGGCTCGACGCGCAGCCGGGCTCGGGGCAGGTGCAACGCGCGGTCGTGCATCGCCCGTGGCGCGGGGCCCCGGCCCCCGACGCTTCGCAAGCCGCGCAGGCCGTGCCCCCGCCTACGCCGGCCCAGGCGGAACCGGCCGCAAGCCCGGCCCCGACCGCGCCCCCGCCCTCGCCCCCCAAGCCGCCGCATGAGGAACCCGACCGCCCCGGGCCCAAAGCGCCGCGGCGAACCCCGCGCGGCCAACCGCGTCGGCCCCGGAAGCCCCAACCCTGGACGCGCCCCCTGGCCCGGGGGCTCCAGGCCCTGGCCCGCTTCACCCCGCGCATCCCGCCGGGGGTGGGCTGGTTCCTGGCCCTGGTGGTGCCCCTGGCCATCGTGGCCGCTTCCTTAGCCGTGTATGTGCAACGGGGCCGCCAGGTGCGCCAGGAACGCTGGTTGGCCATCGCCCAGCAATATCACGCCCAGGCCCAGGCTGCGCACGACCCCCTGGCCCAACGGGAAGCCTGGGCCCAGGCCCTGGCCGCGGTGGACGAGGCCGCCCGCTACGGCGTGGACGAGCGGGTGCGTACTTTGCGCGCGGCCATCCAGCGCGGCCTGGACGCCCTGGACCGCACCACCCGGCTGGATTTCACCCCGCTCATCGTCAGCCGCATGGGCGACCAGGTGCACTTCAGCCGCCTGGCCGTGGGCGTGGGGGAACTGTATACCTTAGACACCGCGCAAAACCGGGTCTGGCGTTTTCAATGGCCCGGCGGACCCGAGCCTCGTTACACCAACGACCCCAAATTCCGCTGCCGGGGGCAGCGCTACGGCGTTTTGGACCTCAACGCGCTGGTCGATGTGGCGGTGCTCCCCCCGGCTCGCTACGAGGAGCGGGTGTTGGTCATCGATGCCAACGGCCTGCTGCTCACCTGCGACCCCGAACGAGGGGCCCAGGCTCGCCCCCTGCCCCAACCCCCCGACGGCTGGGGCCAGGTGCGCCGCGCCCATGTGTGGGAAAACCACCTCTATTTGCTCGACGCCGAGGCCAATGCCTTCTACCGGTTGAACCTGGCGCGGCTGGCCTCGGCCTCGCCCGAAGCCCTGCTCACCCAGGGGACCGCCGCGCCCGATTTCCAAAATGTGCTCGACTTCGGCCTCTTCGGCGACGCGGCTTACTTCCTTTTTGTCGATACCCAGGTGGTGCGCTGCCGTTACGCGCTGGAAGAGGAGGAGCAGCCCTGCGAGGCCCTGACTTACCGGCTGGGCCCCGAGGCGTCCGCCGGGAGCCCGGTGTTCACCCAGGCCCGCTTCACCCAAATGGCCGTGGTCGGCCGCCCCGAACCGGCCCTTTACCTGCTGGACCCCGCGCAGCAAGCCGTGTATCGTTTCTCCCTGTCCCTACGTTTCGCCGGCCAATATCGCCCCCGGGAACCCTTGCCCGAGGTCACCGGCTTCACCATCGCCTTGGGGCCCGACGGCGCGTATTATCTCTACCTGCTCACCCGCAACCAGGTCTACGCCGCGCCCTTGCCGTGAGGGTTCGGCGCGGGCATCTGACGGCCCGGCGGCGCCAGGGCATACAACAGGCCGCCCAACAACGCCAGCAGCAAATTGACCCCCCGAGCCAGAAACGCGGCGGCCAGGATTTGTTCCCGGGGCCATCCCAACGGCTCCAGCACCCCCACCATGACCCCTTCGAACACCCCCAGCCCGTTGAGACTGACGGGCAAAACGCCCAACAGCGCGCCCAAAGTGGCCGCGTAGAGCACGGCCGGCAGGGGCGGCCGCGCACCCAAAGCCCGCAGATAAGCGAACTGCAGCCCGCTTTGCGCGAGGACGAACAACACCGCGTAAGCCAGGGTCCGCCCGGTCAAAACCCGCGGCCGCGCGGTCAACCCCGCCAGCCCTTGGGCGACCTTTTGCCGCCAGCCCTGCGGCAGGGGGAAGCGCACGGCCCAGCGCGCCCAGGGCCAGGGCCCGAACCACACCACCGGCACGGCCAGGGCCGCGGCCAGCACCGCGGCATCCACGGCCAGCAGCATGGGGGGCGGCAGGGGCTGTCCGGTCAGGGCCAGGCCTCCCAGCAACGCGACATGCACCAACATCAGGGCCCAATAGCCCACCAGGCGGTCGAGAAAAATCCCCGCGGCCGCGGCTTTATCCCGCCCCGGAAAACGCCCCCGCAGCCACAAGAAACGATAGCCATCGCCGCCCACGGTCGTCGGCAGGAAATGGTTCCAAAAGAAAGTGATGAGCACCACGGCCAACAGGTGCGTGGGCGGCGCGTCCAGGCCCAGGGCCTGTAGCACCGCGCGCCAGCGCCAGGTGGTGAACACGAACGCCGCGACGGTGCTGAGCAGCGCGAGGCCCAGCCACGCGGCATCCACATGCCGCATTTGGGCCCAAAGCGCGGTCCACGCCACCTGTCGCAACAGCCAGGCCAGCAGCAGGCCCGAAACGGCCAGGCGCAAAAAGGCCGCCCCGCGAGAAGAGCGAAACAGGCGCAGCATCCGGGTCGGCATGGCGGCCTCTCACGGCGTGGGGCTGGGGGTCAGGGTGGGCGTGAAACGGGGCGTCGGGCTGGCCGTGGGCGTGGGGCTGGGGGTCAGGGTTTGGACATACAACAAGGGCAGCCAGCCCACCCGGCCTTCGGCATCCTGCACCTGCACCCACACATAGGGTCCGGCCACCTGGGTGGCGTGCAGGAACCACACCTGCGCGCCCGGCGGCAAAGCGGCGATGACCGGCCCGCCCGGGGTTTGGCGCAGCCGCACGCCCCGGCCGTAGGTGTTGCCGATGCGCACGGGCTGGGGCGTGGGTGTCGCGGTGGGGGTAGCCGTGGGGGTGAAGGTCGCCGTGGCCGTGGGGGTGGCCGTGGCTGTCGCCGTGGGGGTGGGGGTGATGGTGGGCGTGGGGGTGGGCGTGGGCGAAGGCCCCGGCGTGGGCGTGGGGGTGGGCGTGGGCGGCACCCGGGGGTCCAGCAGCACCACGGGAATCTGCACGAACTCCACGGCCACGGGCCGTTGCAGCCGGGCCGCGATGCGCTCTTGCAAAGCCGTGCCCTGCGCGTGGCGCAAAGTGCGGCGGGTGCGCACCGTCACTTCCAGGTTGAGCGCGCCCGTGTCCGGGTCCGAGGTGAAGGTCAACCGCTCCAACTGCAGCCCCATGGCGGCCACTTCTTCGGCCACCACCTGGCGGATGCGGTTTTCTTCCGCAATGGATTGGGCGTATTGCCAGCTGGTGTACACCAACAGCACCGTCATGGCCAGGGTCAGGATGCCGCTGATGCGCAGCGCGCGCGGGGTGTCGGACCAATGGGGGGGCACATACCCTGGCCACGGCGCGCCAAAGCCCAGGAACAGAAACACGGCCATGGACGCGAAACTGATGGCGATGACATTGGTGAGGAACAATACCAGCGCGCCCAGGGCCACATCCCAGCGGTCGAGCACCGCGGCCAGGCCCGAAGCGCACAACGGCGGCATGAGCGCGGTGGCAATGGCCACCCCGGGCAGGATGGGCGACAAATCGGGCGCGGCCAGGGCAAACGCGGCCGCCATGCCTCCGGCCAGGGCCACGGCCAGGTCCAGCGGGTTGGGCCGCCCGCGCAGCAAAATCTCCTGCGGCAGGGCGCGGCCCTGCAAGGCGAAGGGCACCGCGGCATACACCAGCCCGACCACCACGGCCACGCCTAAGGCCAAAATCGCGCCCTGAATGAGGGTGACCGCGGAGTTGCGCAACAGGCGTTTGTCGTTCACCAGCGCGGCGAACCCCACCCCCAGCACCGAAGACATCAGCGGGGCGACCAGCATGGCGCCGATGATGGTGGGCACGCTGTCTTGCAGCAGGCCCAGCGAGGCAATGATGGCCGAAAGCACCACCAGCACATAATACCCGGCCTTGGGGCGGGCGTTGTCGCGCAAATACACCTGCACCCGGGCCCGGTCTTCCTGGCTCAGGCGCAGGGCCAGGCGCACGCGCGCCCAACGGCGGTCGAGCCACCCCTGCAGCCGGGCCCACCACGCCCGCGGGGCCTCAGGCAGCCGGGTGCCACCGGTCGGTTCCATAAAACCCGCACCTCATCACGGTTTGCGGCCCGGCCAGGGGCCGAAAATGCGGCGATACAAATCCGTTTGCAGCACATCGTGGGGGTCCCAGGCCCGTTTGAGGTCCAAAAAGCGCTGCACCGTCTCGTGGCCCAAAAAGGCCCAGGCGGTCTCGGGCCGCAAAGTGGCGTCTTTGGCGAAGTAAAAACGCCCGCCGGCTTCCAACACCATGCGGTCGATATAGCCCAGCACCTCCAGCAGCGCGGGCAAGCGCCGGGGCCGCACCGGAAAGTCCATGGCCAGCGAAAAGCCATCCACCGCGTGGGAGAGCCAAAACCGGTCGGGCCGGTGGCGTTTGACCACGGCCAGATAAGTGGGCACGCCCCACTTTTGCACCCAACGCAGCGCGTCGGCAAACACCTGCAGCGCGCGCTCGTGGGGCACGAAAATCTGATATTGCATCAGCCCGCCGGGGCCGTAGGCCCGTTCCCACTGGGGCACATAATCGAGCAAGAAATTGAAGGCCACTAAGGATTGGCGATAAGTTTTCTCGTGGCCCAAAGTGCGCGCGGCCCAATATTTGGCCGTGTTGACCAGCCACACGCCGGGATTGTGCATGAAAGGCCGCATGAAGCGCCACAGCAGGCCCTTGGGCACCACGCCGAAGAAGGTATCGGGCAGCACCTGGTAGGCCGGGTCTAAGGTGCGGTGGGGGAAAGGCTCCGCGTGGGCCGGGAGGTGTCGCGCGGCGTGCAGCTGCCCCCGCCCCAGGCCGCGGCCCCGGGCCGTGCCGTCGACCCAGGCGACCACATACTCATACTCGTCCTTGGCCGCGTCCAGGTCGGCCAAAGTACGCTCCAGGTTGGGCGTGGCCCAGGCCCGCACTTCCAGGTTGCCCGAGGCCACGGGCTTGAGCTGCAGCGTCATGCGGGTGATGACGCCCAGCACGCCCAGGCCGCCCATCACGGCCCAAAACGCGTCGTCCTGGGGGGTGAGGTCGTGCACCTGGCCGGTGGGGGTGAGCACCCGCACCTGGGTGATGTGTTCGCCCCAGGTGCCGGCGTGCCAGTTGTTCTTGCCGTGCACATTCATGGCCGCGCAGCCGCCCGCGGTGGGGCGCATGGTGCCGGGCACCACGGCCGGCCACCAGCCATCGGGCAGGGTGTAGGGCCACATTTGGGCCACGGTCACGCCGGGTTCCACCGTAAGGCGCCCCTGCTTGGGGTCCCAGGCCACGATGCGGTTCATGCGCCGCAAGTCCAGCACCCACTGCCCGCTGGCCATGGCCGCGTCGCCGTAGCTGCGGCCGCTGCCCCGCAGGGCCACCCGCGCGCCCTGCTTGTGGGCCCGTTGCAGCACCTCCAGCACCTGCTCCTCGGTGGCGGGTTGAAAGACGAAGCCGGGCGTGCGAATGGAATGGCCGAAGTTTTCCACCCGGCGCAGGCGGTCCCACCGCGGCGTGGGCAAAACCTTGGCGGTCATGTTGCCTCCTCGACGACCCAAACCAGGCGGGATGCACGCGCTGCGGCGCGGTCACCCCGCGGGTTCCTCACGACTTTTTGCGCTTCTTGCGGCGCTTTTTGGGCCGGGGGCGCTCCTCTGTGGGCGGGGCCGCGTCTCGCTGGGCCCGGGCCCGACGGTGGCGCAGATACAGGGTGAGCGCCGCGCCCACGCTAACCACGGCCATGAGGGTTTGATTGACATTGATGCCGGCCACGGGCGAAATGTCCAAACGCAGGAATTCCAACCAAAACCGCCCAAAGCCATACACGGCCAGGTAAACGAGGAACAAATCGCCCGGCAGCAGCCGTTTGGCCCACCGGCGGGCCAGGTAGAGCAGCAGGGCCATGTTGAACAGGTTCCACAGCATCTCGTAGGCGAACAGGGGGTGATAGTAGGCCACCTGCTCGTAGCCGGGCATCCGATAAGGGGGTTCGATGTACAGCTTCCAGGGTAAGTTGGTGGGGCGGCCATACAGCTCCTGGTTGAAATAATTGCCCCAGCGGCCGATGGCCTGGCCCAGGGCCAAACCGGGCGCGACCAGGTCCAGCCACAGGCGGAAGTCCATCTTGCGCTTTCGGGCATAAAGCCACAGGGCCAGCGCGCCGCCGATGACCACGCCGGGCAGCCCCAGGCCGCCTTTCCAGACCGCGATGGCATCCAGCGGATGGGTGAGATAGTAGTAGGTGGTGATGCCCTGCATACGCAGCGAGGCCGAAGGGGTGAGGATGTGCCACAGGCGGGCGCCCACCACGCCGCCCACCACGGCCCAGGGCAGCGCGTCCCAGATGAGGTCCGGGTTCAGGCCCCGGCGACGGGCCTCGTGCGCGGCCAGGGCCGCGCCGGCCAGCAGCCCCAGGGCAATCATCACGCCATAGGCGCGCAGGGTGAGGGGGCCCAGGGTCCATTCCATGTCAGGCTCCTTTGCGCGCGGTAGGGGGTGCGGCGGCGCGCACTTTGCGGCGCATATAGGCGATGCGCTGCAGTGCGGTGATGTGCGCGCCCACGGCGATGATGGTCAGGCCGACTTTGGGCCACCCCAGCACCAGGGTGGGGGCCAAAACCAGGTAGCGCTCGAAACGCGACAGCAGGCCGATCTTGACATCCCAGCCCAAGGAGGCAGCCCGGGCCCGCACATACGACACCAGCACCGACCCCGCGGCGGCCAGATAGGCCAGGGCTACGCCCGTCACATCGCCCTGGTGGGCGAAGTACCACAGCAGGCCGAAGAGGATGGCCAGCTCGGAGTAGCGGTCCGAGACCGAATCGACGAACGCGCCCCAGGTGGAGCTTTCGCCCCGCCGGCGGGCCATGGCGCCGTCGAGCGCGTCGAACGCGCCCATGAAGACCACCCCCGCGCCGCCTAAACGCCAGTTGCCCTGGGCCAGAAAGTAGGCGGCCACGAAGTTGCCGGCGACGCCGGTGAGGGTCATCATATTAGGGTGCAGGCCCAAACGCAAAAAGAAATCGGCCCACCAGTTGAGCACCCCGGCGAACACCCGGCGGGCCCGGTCGGTGAGGGTTGGCGTGGTATCGGGAACCATGTCGTCGTCCTTGGGGAAGAATTTAGAAGTCGCGGTCGACCACATAGTGGGCCAACGCGGCCAGGGCATCGCGTTCGGGCCCCGGGGGCAAAGCCTGCAACGCCTGCAACGCGGCGTCGATGTGCTGCCGCGCGGCCTGGGCCGCGGCCTGCAACGCGCCGCTTTCCCGAATGCGGGTCACCAGCCGTTCGACCCGCTGCGCGTCGAACAGGCCGCCGTTTTGCAGCACGGCCTGCAGGTCCGGGTCCTGCTGCCCCTGGTGCTGCATGTAAATCAGGGCCGGCAGGGTGACCAGGCCGTTGCGCAAGTCGTTGCCCACGGGTTTGCCCACTTGCCGGCTGTCGCCCTGGTAGTCGAGGATGTCGTCGACGATTTGGAAAGCCATGCCGATGTGATAGCCATAGCGCCGCGCCTGCTCATAGGTGGGGAAATCGGGCGCCGCGCCGGCCAGGGTGGCCGCGGCTGCGGTGGCCAGCTCGAACATGGACGCAGTTTTGGCGTAAATGCGATGCTCGTATTGCGCCGCGGTGGTATAGGCCCCGCCCTCGAAGAGCTGGCGAATTTCGCCATCGACGATGACGGCTAAGGCCTGGGTGAACAGGCGCATGACATGCAGGGATTCGGTGTTGGTGGCCAGCAGCGCGGCCCGGGCGAAGAGAAAATCGCCGGTCAACACCGTGGCCGCGGGGGACCATTGCGCGTTGAGGGTGGGCATGCCCCGGCGCAGCAGCGCGCCGTCGATGAGGTCATCGTGCACCAGGGTCGCGGTGTGCAGCATCTCCAGCGCGGCGGCCAAAATGACCAGCCGGCGGTGCGGCGCACCCAGCAAGCGGCCCATCAGCAGGGCCACCGTGGGCCGAATGCGCTTGCCCCCGGCGGCCAGCAGGTGGTGCAGCGCGGCTTGCAAATCGGGGTGATAGCCGTCGGCCTGCCGAGCCAGCAGGGCTTCCACCTCTTGCAAAGTGTCTTGAACCAGGGTCACAAAGGGCGCGGTGCTCAAACCGTCTTCTCCCGTACCATAATTTTGACGCCCAAGGCGCGCTGCCCATTTTACCGCGAAACCGCTTTTTTGGGCGGCCGGGCGGCCTTCGGGTATAATTCCTGACATGATGGGAAAAGCGCCTTTGGTCATCGGCATTGCCGGCGGCAGCGGTTCGGGCAAGACCACCGTGGCCCAGGCCCTGATGGAACGCGTCGGGGCCGAGCATGTGGCCTTTTTGCCCCACGACGCGTACTACCATGATTTCAGCCACCTGCCCCCCGAAGCCCGGGCCCGGGTCAATTACGACCACCCCGACTCCCTGGAAACCCCCCTGCTCATCGCCCACATCGAGCGCCTCAAGGCCGGGGAACCCATCGAGCGCCCCATCTATGATTTCACCCGGCACGCCCGGGCCCCCGAAACGGTGCGGGTGGAACCCCGGCCCATCATCCTGGTCGAGGGCATTCTCATCTTCGCCGAACCCGCGCTGCGGCGGCTGTTGGACATCAAAATTTATGTCGACACCGACGCCGACCTGCGCTTCATTCGTCGCCTGTTGCGGGATGTGGAAGAGCGCGGCCGCACGGTGGAATCGGTCATTCAGCAATATCTGGAAACCGTGCGGCCCATGCACTTAGAATTCGTCGAGCCGTCCAAACGCTACGCGGACATCATCGTGCCCGAAGGCGGCTTCAACACGGTGGCGTTGGACATGCTCACCGCGCGGCTCCAGGCCCTGCTGCGCCCCTGGGTGGCTTCTGAGGAACCATGAACCCGGCCGCCTCTGCCCGCATCCAAGCCCGCCGCAAAGTCTGGCGCATCGCCGCGCTGGTGTTGGTACTGGCCCTCAGCGTGGCCATCGTGGCGTTTCAAGACCAATGGGTGCGCTTTCGGGCCTATGGGTATGTGGGACTGTTCCTCATCACCCTGCTCTCCAACGCCACGGTCATCTTTCCCGCGCCCGGGCTGGTGCTGCCCTTCAGCATGGGCGCGGTGCTGCACCCCTTTTGGGTGGCCGTGGTGGCCGCGGCCGGGGCCACCGCGGGCGAGCTTTCGGGTTATCTGGCCGGTTTCAGCGGCCAGGCCCTGGTGGAAGATTACCGCGCCTATCGCCGCGTGCGCCGGCTGATGCGTCGCTACGGCGACATCGTGCTCTTCGTGCTGGCCGCGCTGCCCACACCCCTGTTCGACCTGGCCGGCATCGTCGCCGGCGCAACGCGCATCCCGTTGCGGCGGTTCGTGGCCTGGACCTTCGCCGGCAAGCTGCTCAAGATGCTGGCCGTCACCTACGCGGGGGATGTCTTTCTGGCGTGGCTGCGCTGAGGCCCGCGGCGCAGCCCGGCCCACGCGGAGCCTTTCCCCCAAACCCAGGAGGGCGCGACCATGAAGCTGGTGCTGGTGGTTTTGGAAGACAGCGAGGCCGCGGAAGTCACCCGGGCCCTGGTGCGGGCCGGTTTTCGGGTCACCCGCCTGGTCTCGGGCGGGGGGCTGCTGCGCCGGGGGCACACGGTGTTTTTCACCGCGGTGGAAGACGAACGGGTGGACGAGGCCGTGAACCTGGTGCGCGCGCATCTCAAGCCCCAGGAGCAGCCGGCCGCGCGGCGGGGGATGCTCTTCGTGCTGCCGGTCGAGGCCCACATTCAGGCCTGAGGAGGCGCCCATGTTGTATACCCGTGCCGCCCTGGAAGAGATGGAACTGCAAACCCTGGCCCCCTACGCGCACAAAAGCCGCTTTTCCCGGGGCCGGTTCTACCCCGAGCCCGAACCCGAGTATCGCACCGCGTTCCAACGGGACCGGGACCGCATTTTGCACACCACCGCGTTTCGCCGTCTGGAATACAAAACCCAGGTGTTCATCACTTACGAAGGCGATTATTACCGCACCCGCCTGACCCACACCCTGGAAGTGGCCCAAATCGGGCGCACCATTGCCCGCGCGTTGGGTGCCAACGAGGTGCTCACCGAAGCCATCATTCTGGCCCACGATTTGGGGCACCCGCCCTTTGGCCATTCGGGCGAGGCCGTGTTGCACCGCCTCATGGCCGACCACGGCGGCTTCGAGCACAATCGTCAGTCGTTCCGCATCGTCACCGAACTGGAGCGCCGTTACCCGGACTTTCGGGGCCTGAATTTGACCTGGGAGACGCTGGAAGGCATCGTCAAGCACGAAACCGAGTATGATGTGGCCGACGCCCGGGATTTCGACCCCCATTTGCGCGGTCACCTGGAGGCCCAAATTGCCAATGTGGCCGACGAACTGGCCTATACGGCCCACGATTTGGACGACGGCCTGCGCTCGGGGATGCTGACGCCCCGCATGTTGCGCGGGGTGGAAGTGTGGGAGCTGCTGCGGGAGCAAATCGGCTGGCACGATGACGAGCTGGACGAGCTCACCCGGCACCGGGTGGTGCGCCGCCTCATCGGCCTGGAGGTGACAGACCTGGTGCACACCACAGCCCAGCGCCTGGCCGAAAGCGGGGTGCAGTCGGTTGAAGAATTGCAGCGCTTGCCGTATAATGTGGTGTCCCACAGCGAGGCCATGCAGCGCCGCAACCGGGAGCTCAAGAACTTTTTGTATCGCAACCTGTACCGGCACCCCCGGGTGGTGCGCATGGCCCAGAAGGCCGAACGCATCATCACCGATTTGTTCACCGCTTACACCCGGCAGCCCGAGATTCTGCCCCGTCACATTCAAACCCGCATCGACGAGTATGGGCTGCACCGGGCGGTGTGCGACTACATCGCCGGCATGACCGACCGCTTTGCCATCGAGGAACACCGCAAGCTGTTCGACCCGCTGGTGCGACCGTAATCCATTCTCTGGCACAGGGAGGCGACCCATGGCCAAGGCTCATGCACAAGGCCAAAAGCCCGTCTATTACCTCACCCCCGAGGGGGCGCGCAAGCTGCGCGAGGAGCTGGAATATCTCAAGACCGAAAAGCGCGCCGAACTCGCGGCCCGCTTGCGCGCGGCCATCCAAATGGGCGACCTCTCGGAAAACGCGGACTACATCGCCACCAAAGAGGAGCAGGGCTTCGTCGAAGGCCGCATCCAGCAGCTGGAGCACATTTTGCGCCACGCGGTCTTCATCGAAAACAACGGCCACAAGGATGTGGTGGAGTTGGGCGCGCGGGTGACTTTGCAAGAAGAGGGCTACGACGACGAGGAGACCTACACCATCGTGGGCGCGACCGAAGCCGACCCCCTGCGGGGCCTGATTTCCAACGAATCGCCCATGGGCCGGGCCCTGCTGGGTAAGCGGGTGGGCGATGTGGTCGAGGTCCAGGCCCCCAACGGCACCATGCGGTTCAAGATTGTGCGGATAGAATATACGAGCGGCGATACAGCATAGCGCGCTCATCTTGCCCGCCGCCTAACGCCCCCGGGCCGCGGCCCTGGTCGCGGCCCGCCTCGTTTCTCGGAGGCTACGGTCATGCGTTTGACCTTTCACGGCGCGGCCCGCACGGTAACCGGCTCCCAGCACTTGCTGCAAGTCAACGGCAAGCGCATCCTGCTGGAATGCGGCCTCTACCAGGGCCGACGCAAAGACTTCTACCGCATCAACCGCCACTTCCCCTTCGACCCCCGGCACATCGACGCGGTGCTTCTCTCCCACGCGCACATCGACCACAGCGGCAACCTGCCCAACCTGGTCAAACAAGGCTTTCGCGGGCCCATCTACGCCACCCCGGCCACCGTGCACCTGGCCAACATCATGCTCCTGGATTCGGGCCACATCCATGAAGCCGACGCCCGCTATCTCAACAAGCGCCGACGCCGCCGCGGCGAGCCCGAAATCGAACCCCTCTACACCGTGGACGACGCGGCCGCAGTAGCCGACTACTTCGTGCCCGTGCCCTACGACCGGCCCTTCCAGGTGGCTCCCGGCGTGACCGCGCGCTTCGTCGAGGCCGGGCACATTTTGGGCTCCGCGGCCATCGTGCTCGACATCGAGGAACCGGGCCGCAAGCCCTTCCGCCTGTGGTTCTCGGGCGACATCGGCCGCCGCCACCTGCCCATTTTGCGCGACCCCGTGCTGCCCCAAAAGCCCACCTTCCTGCTCATGGAAAGCACCTACGGCGACAAGCCCCACCGGGACCCCCGCTACGCGCGCGACGAACTGCGGGAAGTGGTGGGCCAAACCCTGCGCGGCGGCGGAAAAGTCATCGTGCCCGCGTTCGCGGTGGGCCGCACCCAAACCTTGGTCTACTGGCTGCACCGTATGATGGAAGACGGCGACATCCCCGCCGCGCCCATCTATGTCGATAGCCCCCTGGCCGTCAACGCCAGCGAAATCTACCGGGCCCACCCCGAATGCTACGACCGCGAAGCCCGTCGCCTGCTGCGGGAAGGCGGCCTGGAAGCCGTGCTGGGCTTCGGCCGGGTGCATTACATTCGCGCGGTCGAGGCGTCCAAGGCCCTCAACGACCGCCGGGACCCCATGGTCATCATCTCGGCCTCGGGCATGGCCGAGACAGGCCGCATTCTCCACCACCTCAAGCACAACATCGGCGACCCGCGCAACACCGTGCTCATCGTGGGCTGGGCCGCGCCCCACACCCTGGCCCGCCGCCTGGCCGAGGGCGCGCCCCGGGTGCGCATCTTCGGCGAGGAATACGCGGTCCGGGCCCGGGTGGTCACCATTGGCGACCTCTCGGCCCACGCGGGGCAGGACCTGCTGCTGGAATATGCCGCGGCCGGGCGGGAGACTTTGCGGGGCATCTTCCTGGTGCACGGCGAGCCCAAAGGCGCGCAGCCCCTCATGGCCCTGCTGCAGGAACACGGCCTGGGCCCCGTGCACTACCCCGAGCCCCACAGCAAGGTGGAGCTGCACGCCTAAAGCCCGCGCCGGCCTTCTGCTATAATTCCCCCACGCACCGCGCCGGCCTGCCGCGCGCCGCGCCCAGGCCGTCATCCCTTGCGCCCCGGTTTGCCATGCGCTACTACGCGGACCTGCACATCCATTCCCACTACTCCCGGGCCACCAGCCGCGACCTGGACATCCCCCACATTGCGCTGTGGGCCCTGAAGAAGGGCATCACCTTGGTGGCCACGGGTGACATCGCCCACCCCGGTTGGCTGGCCGAGCTGCAGCAGCATTTGGAACCGGCCGAGGGCGACCTGCTGCGCCTCCGGCCCGAGGTGGAACGCGCGGTCCACGCCCAACTGCCGCCTATCCTGCGCCGCGAGGTGCGCTTCATTTTGGGCGGCGAAATCAGCACCATCTACAAAAAAGGCGACCGCACCCGCAAAATCCACCATGTGGTCTTTCTGCCCACCTTCGACGCGGTGCAGCGCTTTCAAACCCGCCTGGAACGCATCGGCAACATCCGGGCCGATGGCCGCCCCATCTTGGGCCTCGATTCCCGGGACCTGCTGGAAATCGTGCTCGAAACCGACCCCCGGGGGGTGCTCATTCCCGCCCACATCTGGACCCCCTGGTTCGCGCTGCTGGGTTCCAAATCGGGCTTCGACAGCGTCGAGGCCTGCTTCGCGGACCTCACCCCCCACATCTTCGCCCTGGAAACCGGCCTTTCGTCGGACCCGCCCATGAACTGGCGCGTTTCCGCGCTGGACCGCTACACCCTGGTCTCCAACTCCGACGCGCACTCGCCCCGCAAGCTGGGCCGGGAAGCCAACCTGCTCGACACGGAGCTGAGCTACGACGCGCTCTTCGACGCGCTGCGCAGCGGCGACCCCCAGCGCATGTTGGGCACG
>JALSPJ010000185.1 GCA_026985995.1 Anaerolineales bacterium | reverse complement strand
TGAAGCCCAAGCAGTTTGATGCCCAAGCCATTTGTAATCTCAACATCGCCTATGTCAAGCCTTCCAGACGCAAAAGGGGTACAAAAGCCTGACGGACAGTGGGGTACAACCCTACACCGGCTAACACGGCGCTGCGCCCCTACCCTATCGCCCACAATCCACACGATCCCATGGATGTGATTGGGCATAACCACGAATTCATCTTCAAACAATTCCACATATGGCCGCACCTGGGCCGTTCGGAACCATTCTTCCCACACGATGCGCCCCCATTCGTTCAACACCATCTCCCCGTTCACGACCTGGCCGAACAACGGTTCCCGGTTGTGGGTGCATATGGTCACAAAATACGCGCCGGGTTGGGTGTAATCGTACCCCGGCAACCGGATGGAACGGCGGTGGTGTTTGGTCGGGTCGTACCGGACGGGCATGGGGGACCTCCGTTTGTACGGGATGGGGACAGCCGGCGGGCGTAAGGGCGTATGGCCATACGTCCACATATTGGGCGGATAGCGCATTGGGCGGATAGCCATCCGCCCTTACATTGGATGCACCGCCGTGCGCCCGTACGGTAATGCGGGTTGCAAAACCAATACGCCTAAAATATCGGGCGGCCAATGGGGTTGTACCCGCACCGATGCCTCGCGGCCGGGCTCTCCCAGGTGGCGCAACAAGCGACGATGCGCGACCTCCAATTCCCTGGCCCGCTCCCGAAGATGATGCCAGATGGGATTGTCCTCCCGGGCCACATCGGGGGCCCGTAGGGACGGACGGCCGTCCGTACCACTGTCCGTCCCATGGCCATCCGCCCCGACCACGGCCTCCAACACGGCCTGCACCAGTTCCCGCTTTTCGCCCGGCGGGATGTTGCCCGCGGGCCGGGCCCGGGCCAGCAGGGCCAGGGCCTTCTCGTGGGGTATCCAGGTCCCGAAACCTTCCCAGCCCAAGACGCGCACCTCCTCCGCGAGCAAGGGCTCCCCTGCGGCGGTGTGCAGCAGATAGCGCGCCCGAAGCAGGAACAGCGCGGTAAGCCGGCTCACGGCCTGGGTGCGGATGGTGCCCACGCGCGCGGCCACGGCCTTTTCGGGCGCCTCCAGGGCCTGCTCGAACAGAAAACGGGCCAGCGCGGTCACAAAGGGATGGTTCCGGCCCAGATAGGTCACTCCGGCCGGGGTGGGACTGGTGAAGGTGATGGCCCAGGCGCCGGTGTTCGCGGGCAGGGCTTCCGCAATGGCCGGGGGAAGCTGACCACCGGCATCCAGAAGAACCTCCCAGATATCGCGCTGGGGGGCCCGGGCCCGGATGGTGAGGCCAATACGCTGGGCCGCGGTGCGCACGAATTCCCGCACTTCATCGGGGTGGCCCAGAATCTGGTCCGCGGCCTCCAGTTCCCGCTGCACCGCGGTCGGGTTCAGGTGCTGCTGCGCGAAGCGGGTGCGGGTTTCCTGCTCCTGCCGGGCGATGAGGTCCCAGCGGCGATGCAATTCCTCGATGGTGCTCCGACCCAGGTCCAGGGAAAGCTGCCCTTCGAGGCCATGGCCGCGCAGGAAAAGTTCGTTGACCAGGGCCTGGATGACCTTCTCATCGTTCTCCGGCACGGGCACATGGGTGCCTAAGGTGCGGCGAATCTCACGCGCCTTACGCAACAGCACCCGGATGACCGCGCCGTCCACCGGGTTGTCTTCGCCGTAGAGCATCACGGCCTGCACTCTGGGCGAGGGCTGGCCGTAACGGTCCACCCGGCCCTCCCGCTGCTCCAGGCGATTGGGGTTCCAGGGCAGGTCATAATGGAGCACCGCGTTGAAGCCTTCCTGCAGGTTGATGCCTTCGGAAAGGCAATCCGTGGCCACCAGCAGGCGCCGCGGGGCCCTGATGAGCTCCGCCACCCGCATCCGCCGCTCTTCCTCGCCCATGCGGCCCGTGATGGCCATGACCTGCAAATCGGGGAAATCCCGGGACAGCGCGTCCCGCGCGTGTTCGGCCACATATTCCGCGGTGGCTACATAGTGGCACCACACGATGGGCTGGTAGCCCTGGCGAAGCAGTTCCCGCAATATCTGCAGGGTTTTCTGGAGTTTGTGGTCTTCTTCCGGACGAATCTCAGCGGCCAGGCGTTCCAGCGCGCGCAACCGGCGGGCATCGCGCCGGGGCGTTGGGGATTCGGGTTGCTCCGCCCAGTCCAGCAGGGGATGGGGGATTTCGTCCGGGGGTGTTTCCTCCGCGGGTTCGTACACATAGGCCAGAAAATCGGCTTCTTCCTCGGCCTCGAGGGCCATCCAGGCATCCCGCCGGCGTCGTTCCAGCGCGACGCGCGCGGCTTTGGGGCTGGACATCACACAGCGCAGCAACGCCAGCGCGCTCCAGTGCCGCATCCGGCGCTGGTGTTCCCGTAACTCCTCGGCGCTGCGCACAATGCCCTGGCTGAAGCGGTAGACCTCCTGGAACAGCCGTTGATACGCGGGCGAGAGGCGATATGTGACCTCCCGGGGTTCCCGCTGGGGGAAGGTGGGCGCGTTTTCCCAGTGGGTCTCGATATCCTTGCGGGTGCGTTGAATGAAATGCCGGGCCAGACGTTTGAACTGGTCCTCGGTGAGATGGGCCAGGTCCCAGGTTTCAAAGTCCGGGTCCAGCAGGCCCAGCAAACGCTGGAAGGCCTCGGCAATACCGCTATGGGGCGTGGCCGTGAGAAGCAGCAGGTGACGGTTGCGATCCCGGGCCAGACGCTTTACCAGTTCGTAACGCAAGTGCCGGGTCTGACTCGCGGCGGGCGTCGCGGCGTGGGCTTCGTCCACGATGATGAATTCCGGGGCATAGAGCAGAAAGCGATGGCGGTTCCGCTCCGTCTTGATGAAATCGATGCTGATGACCTGGACAGGGTAATACGCATACAGGTTCTGGCCTGCGGGCAGGCGGCGTTCCAGGGCGTGGATGGTGCCCGGAGCAATGACCACGGGGTCGAAATTGAATTTCTCCGCGAGTTCCTTCTGCCACTGGTCCGTGAGGTAAGGCGGCACCAGCACCGCGATGCGGCGAATGACCCGGCGGTCCCACAGTTCCCGCGCAATGAGGCCGGCCTCGATGGTCTTGCCCACGCCCACATCGTCCGCGATGAGCAGGCGCACGGGATGCTGGCGCAAGGCCATCATCAGGGGGACCAGTTGGTAAGTGCGGGGACGGATGGAGATGCGGCCCAGGGACCGCAGGGGCGCGGCGCCTTCCCGCAAGAGCAGGCGCGCGGCCTGCCAGAAGAGGCGCACCGCGGCCGCGTCCTGGACGAAATCGGGTTGGGGCATGGGGAAGGTCGCGGGTTGAAGGCGCTCTTCGAGCAGGGCATAGCCCAACAAGGTGGCCAGGGTACGGTGCACCAGGATGCGGTCCTCACTGGTGCCGGTCAGGGGCCGCAAGGCCCAGGTCTCCGGGTCTTCGGCGGGAAGCAAAATCCAGGGGCGCTTGCGGAAGGTGACCACCGCGCCGGGTTGAAGGGCCATGGGGTACTCCTCAGGTTAGGGTGTCACGACTTTCCACGGCATCCGCCCTGCCGGTTCGCAAACGATGCGGCTCGGTCAGGGGGCGTAAGTCCTGTTCATGAATGTGGCCGGGGGTTTGGGCCATACAAGACACCTCACTCTGCTCCCCAAACCCAACGAAGGGGCCATATCCCTATTATCTTACCATACAAAACAAACGGACGGGTCATCCACCCCGCGCCTCCACTTTCGCGCCTTCTTCACCAGGCCGCTGGAGGCTTTTACGAACCCCCGCCCCCGGCAATAGGGTATACTAAAGGCTCGATTTTGTCGTGCGAGGGTTGTCATGCGCCCATTGCTCCGCGCGCTTCAGGCCCTGAAACAGCGCGGCGCGCGCTGCGTTCGTTGGCTGCCGCCCGAGGTGTGGCTGTTGCTGGCCGCGGTCTGGACCGCGGGCCTGCCCCTGGCTTACGGCCTGTGGCGCGAGCGCCATTCCTACCAGCCCGACATGCTGCCCGCCGCGGGGTTGGTGGCCCTGGCCCTGGCCGCGCTGGGCTGGGTGCACCCCGGCCTCTACTTTTTGGCCGCGCTGCCCATCGGGCTGCTTAACGCCATCTACGCGCACATCGCGCATTTTTGGCGCATTGGCGTGCTGGAAATTCGCGTCGAAACCGCGCTGGATTCGTCCCCGGGCGAGAGCGCGGAATTCCTGCGCGTCTTCGTGCTGCAATCCAAGTTCGCCTGGGCCCTCATGGGCTACCTGGCCGTGGCCCTGGCCCTGGGCGGCGTGTATGCCTATGCCCGCAAGGCGCGCGGTCGGTCCGCGCGGAGCCCTTCCCCCAAAACCCGCTGGCTGCTGCGAGCCGCGGTGTTGGCTGCGACCTTAGGTCTGCTGTGGGCCCAACGCACGGCCCTGCCCGCCTACCCCGGCATTCAGCTGGGCCTCACCACTTACCGGGTCTACACCCGGGTCAACCCCATTCTGGAACGCAAAGACCGGGTGGCCGCGTTCATGGCCCAGGCCCCGCCCTTGCAATGCAACGACCGCTTCGACAAGATTCTTTTCGTGCTGGGCGAATCGGCCAACCGGGACTTCATGAGCCTGTATGGCTATACGCAACCCACCACCCCTTTCCTCGAAAGCCTGCCCAACGCAGTGGTGGCCCGGGCCATCTCCCCCGTCAACCAAACCATGACCGCGGTGCCCGTCATCTTTACCCCGGCCACGGTGCACGATTACGAGCCCTTCTACACCCAGCCCAGCATCGTCTCGGACCTGCGGCGCTGCGGCTACGAGACTTTTTGGATTTCCAACCAGCTGCGCTACAGCCCCTACACCTCCAGCGTGTCGTCCATCGCCAGCGAGGCCGACCATGTGCGCTTCGTGCTCGACGCGCTGCCCCAGGCCCGCTTCGGCCAGCCCGACGAGGTGCTGCTGCAAATTTTCACCCCCGACGACATCGTGCCCGGCCGCAAGCAGGCCTTCTTCATCCACCTGCTGGGCTCGCACTTCAATTGGGAGGACCGCTACCCACCCGAGCGGGCCCTCATCCCCAACCCGCGCGACCTGCGGGAGGTGTATGCCAACTCCATCGCTTACACCGACTGGGTGCTGGCCCGGCTCTTCGCCCAGGTGCAACCCCGCAGCCGCAATTTGCTCTTCATCTACACCTCGGACCACGGCGAATGGATTACCGCGGACGAGGGCGGCCACGCGTTTTCCCACGCCTTCCAGGACGAATACCGCATCCCGCTGGTCTTTTGGGCCACCGACCCGCAGGCGTTGGCCCCCCTGGCCCGGGCCGTGGAAGGCCGCCTGGTCAACACCGAAACCCTGGACCTGCAGGTGCGCTTCCTGGTCGGGCTGGAACCCGACCCCGGGGTCTCGTACAGCCCCTGGGTGCTCAGTTTGGGGCCCGGCCGGGTGCGCAATTATTTCGAGTTGCCCTATCTGGAACACCCCGAGACGCCCTAAAGCCCGGCCCGGTTGGCTTTGGGGGAACGGCTCCGCGAGAGACCGGCCGCGCGGCAGGAGGCCACGCATGACTATCCAACGCTGGCGTATGGAATTCGCCAAAACCGAAGCCATGCGCTACACGGGCAATCTGGATGTGCAACGCACCCTGGAACGCTGGTTCCGCCGGGCGGACCTGCCCCTGTTGCACTCCCAGGGCTACAACCCGCGGCCCAAAATGCATATCGCGTCCGCGCTGCCGTTGGGCGTCACCGGCCGCCGCGAGCTGATGGACTTTTGGCTCGCGCAGCCCATGGAAGCCCACGAGCTGCGGGAACGCCTGGCGCGCACCCAACCCCCGGGGTTGGCGCTGCGCGCCCTTTACCCCGTGCCCCCCGACGAGCCCGCGCTGCAAAACCAGGTGCAGGCCGCGACCTACGAAGCCCGCCTGCTGGGGCCAGTGCCCGACCTGGCCGCCCGGGTGGCCCGCCTGCTGGCCCAGCCCCACCTGCCCCGGGAGCGGCGGGGCAAGACCTATGACCTGCGGCCCCTGATTTTGAGCCTGGAAGCCTTCCCCCCCGAGGAAGGCGAAACAACGCCCCGGCTGCGCATGGTGCTGCGCGCCCAACCCGGCGCCACGGGCCGGCCCGACGAAGTGCTGGCCGCCTTGGGCCTGGACCCTGCCGAGGCCCGGGTGGAGCGGGTGGCCCTTCATTTGGCCGCCAGCACGCAAGCGGGGTCGAAATAAAGGATGCGGTGGCCCTCACGATACCACCGCGCGCGCTTCTCGCGCACCGCGGCGGGGTCGTGGACCACGAAATAGCCGCGATACATGCGATGCACCGAACAATACAGCATGTGGGTCGGCTGCGGTTGCGGCACGGCCTGGGGCAGCCCGGCCGGAAAGTGTCCGGGCCGCGCGCCCTGATTGGAAAGCTGGGGGTCGTAGAGATAGTAAAAAGGGATGGGCACGGTGCCCTGGGGCTCGATAATCGCCCCATGCACCTGCTCGTCGATGTAGGCGAACACGCTGCCATAGCGGCCCCGGGACGGCGGCTCCAGAAAAGGGTCTTCGACGATATAGGCGGCTCGGGGCTCAAAATGCCACATGCCGGCCAGATACCCATCCAGGCCCAGGAACAACCCCGGCAGGGCCAGGGCCGGGAGCCAGCCGCGAACGAGGGTCGCGCCGGGCTTCCCACGCCACCACCGCGCCAGGGCGAGCGCGAGCGCCACGCCGCCCCGGGCGAGCAACACCCCCAGCCAGGCGAACAGGGTGAGGGCAAAACGCCACTGAATGGTGGGCCGCGGGCCGGGCTGCACCACCGCGGGGGTCACCAAAAAAACGGCGTAAAGCCAGAGATAGATGCGCACATCCTCGCGCCAGGGAGGACGCCGCCAGGCCCAGAGGGCAAAGCCCAGCACGCTGCCCGTCAAAAGCAAGAAGATGGGCGAAAGGGGCCGCCAGAACGCATCGCTTGCCATGGCAAACACCAGGGCCCGCTGCTGCAGTTCCCAACCGATGGGGCTGGCAGGCCGGCCCATCAGAATCAGGTTGCGAACCAGCCACAAACTGCCCGCCAACACCGCCAGCCCGCCGGGCAGGAACCAACCGCGGAACCGCCCATGCCGCCCGCGGGTGAACCACAGCCCCAGCAAAGCCACCCCGGCCCACGGCTTGACGGCCCAGGCCGCGGCCAGGGCCAGCAGCAGCCCCCGGCGATGAACGCGCGTCGGCTGCTAGGCGTGCCACAAGCCGGCCAGCACCAGGGCCGAGGCGAACACATCGTTCTTGCCCGCACTGAGCAGCAGCACACTGCCAAGCCCGGCGAACAGGCTGGCCAGCAACCCCACCAGGGCCCCGGCCAGGGAGGCCGGCAGCGCGGCCCGCTGGGTCAGCAGGGCCCACCAGGCCAGCAGCCACAAGACGACCGCCAGCGCGCTCAACACGCCCAACCCCAGGGCATGGCCGTGCAGCCCCAGCAACAGGGCCAGCCAACTCTCCCACCCGATGGGATACTGCCCATACGGGAGCGCCAGGTTCCACATGTGTCCTTTTTGCACCAAATCCGCGGCTTTGGGCAGGTGATAGTAGACCACATCCCAAGACACCCAGACCTGCCGGCGATGGAACAGCACGGGCCACGCGAGCAGCGGCAGCAAAAGCCATAGCACATGCACGACGCTGCTGACGGCCACCCAGCGCGCGCGGCCGCGCGGCAGCGCAAACCGCGGCGGCGGCCCCAGGGCCCAAAAGGGCGTGGCATCATGCACATACCAATACGCCACGGGGCCCATCACCAGCCCATAAGCGACCAGCGCCTTGGGCAGGGCAAACTGCCCCACGAAGGCCAGCCCCTGAGCCAGCAAAACCCAAACGGCCATACTCAAGAACAGGCCAACGAACAACAGCAACATCCACGGCGGGCGTTGGTCGCTGCGCGTGGGCATGGGTGCCTCGCTCCTGCGGGCCGACAACCCGCGGCTTCAGCGCCGGGAAACGCGCTGAAACACAGTGAGCCGCGGCCTTCGTGGCCCCCTCACTCGGCCATCACCGTATCGAACAGCATGAACCCCGCGGCCAGGTAAATCAGGTCCGTGGCCACCAGCAGGTGCACCGCGGCCGCGTACTCTTCCCACGGCAAAGCCCGCAGCACGCCCATGCTGGCCCGCACCGCGGGCACCAGCACCGGCAGCACCAGGGGCAGCAGCAGAATGGGCAGCAGCATATCGCGGGTGCGGGCCTGCACGGCCATGGCCGCCAGCAACACCCCCACGGCCACATAGCCCAGGGAGCCCAACAAAATCACCCCCCACAGGCCGGAATGCAGCAGGTTCTGGTTGTAAAACACGCTGACCAGCAACACCACCAGCCCGGCCATGAAGAGCATGAACAGCCAGTTGGCCACCACTTTGCCCAGATACACCGCGCTGCGGTCCACCGGGGCCAACAGCAACCCGTCCAGGGCATCCCGGTCCTTCTCCGCGGCCATGGAGCGGTTGAGGCCCAGGGTTCCGGCGAAGGTGAAAGTGCTCCACAGCACGCCGCCCACCACCGCGGCCCGGGTGCGGGCGTCGAGTTCCAACGCGAAGTTGAAGATGAAGATGACCGACAGCGCGAACACCATCATGCTGGAAAGCACCTCACGACTGCGCCACTCGGCCGTGAGGTCCTTCCACACGATGGCCAGCACCACCCGCCAGAAAGGCGTTTCGCGCCGCGAAGCAAAGAATGGCTCAGGCATGGGCCGGTCCTCGTTGGGCGTGGGCGGTCGGCTGGTCTTGCATCACCGTGGCGCGGTAGAAATCCAGCAGGTCCCGGTCCGAAATCGCTTCCCGAGACACCGAGGCCGCGATGCGCCCCCGGCTGAGCACCACGAAGCGCGAGGCCAGGGCCGCGACCCGGGGCAAATTGTGCGAGGCCATGAGCACAGTGCGGCCCTCGGCCGCGATTTCCTGCAGCAGCGCGTCCAGCCGCGCGGCCGCGTCCTGGTCCAGGCCCGTATAGGGCTCGTCGAGCAGCAAAATGTGCGGGTCGTGCAGCAGCGCGCGGGCAATGGCCAACCGCTGCTGCATCCCCCGGGAGAAGGTGCGCACCAGGTCGCGACGGCGGGCATACAGCCCCACCCGCTCCAGCAAGGCCGCGATACGCTCGCGGGGGTTGGCCAGGTGATAAAGGCGGGCGTAAAAGTGCAGGTTTTGCCACGCGCTCAGGTCGCCGTAAAGCAACGGCTGGTGGCTCACCAGGCCCAACACCCGCCGGGCCGCAGGCGCCTGACCGGGCAGACGATACCCGGCCAGGCGCACTTCCCCGCGGTTGGGGCGGCTGAGGGTGGCCAAAATGCGCAGGAAGGTGGTCTTGCCCGCGCCGTTGGGGCCCAGCAGGGCCACGAACT
>JALSPJ010000184.1 GCA_026985995.1 Anaerolineales bacterium | reverse complement strand
CCCTGCTGGAAGCCCTCAAGGCCTTGGATGTGAACAACCTGACCCCCATCGAGGCCCTCAACCTGCTGTATCGCTGGAAGCAGGAGTTTGGGCAATAGTCCTCGGGACGCGGCCCCTTAAAACAGCCGCGCCCCCACCAGGGGCAACCCGGCAAGGGCGCGGAGATGGTCGGGGAACCGTCGCGGTTAGCGTTGCGCGGCGATGTCGTCGACCGCAACCTGGCCGAAGTCGTTGCCCCAGGCGTTGCGGATATAGTTGATCACCGCGGCGATTTCCTCGTCCGAGAGCTGCTGGCCCCAGGGCGGCATGGCCGTGCCCGGACGGCCGTGCAGCACCACATCGACGACCATTTGGGTATCGGCCAAGTTGGGGTTGCCGGCCAGCGCGGGGAAGACTTCGCCCTGACCCTGCCCCTCGGGGCCGTGGCAGGTGGCGCAATGCTGGGCGTAGATGGTCGCGCCGTCGGCTTCACCGGCCGATGCCGGGGCTGCATCCTGGGCGCCTCCTACGCTGGCCGCCGCGATGGGCTCGGTGTGTTCAACATAATCTTTGACGGGAGTTTCACCCAGGAAGGAAAACCAGGTGGCAATGCCGGCGATGAGCACGAACAGCAGGGCCGGCAAAATCCCATGGGTGAAAGTGCTCGGCCGCGCGACCGCGATTTCGGCTTCCGAAGGGTCCAGCAGCACCACATCGATGGGCGCGCCTACCGGAGCCCGGTTCAAATGCCCCGCGTAGGTGCGATGCTCCTTCGTTACGGTAAAGCGATAAATGTAGTGATGCGCGTCGCCGTTGGTATAGTGCACATACACCTGCATGAAGTGGTCGCCGGCGGCAAAATCAGCCGGATTGAGGCGCACCTGGAAAGGCGCCTGTTCCAGGACCTGGAACGGCTGTTCCTGGCCGTCGATATAGACTTCGACACGAGCGATTTCCGCCATCATGGCCTCCTTAGCATCGGGTGTCGGCAAAAGGGGACGAGACACCGAGGGCTACGAGGGCTGGAGCGTATCGGTGTTTTCTCGGTGAATGGCTTTGGCCAGGGCCCACAGCGCGGGCGGCATGGCGACATAGGCCAAAGTGAGCACCAGCATCACCCGGACCCAAAACGGCTCCAAATAGCCCGTGCGAATCATGAGCAACACAACCCCCACTTGCGCCGCACCAAAGCCATAGCCCAACAGCCGCAGCCAGCGCCGATGCAAAACTTGCCCCAGGATGTAGAACACCCCGTAGAACCCCGGCAGCATGGCAAACACGAATTCCAACAGCATCAAAGTGCGAACCATTTCGGCCCGTGCCGCGGTATCAATCATCGCCGCCTCCTGCAGTCGCCACCGCGGTGGCTTTGACCGTCGCGACGGCGTGTTTGCCAATGGTCAGCAGGTCGTACACTAAGATGAGATAGCCGATGATCATAATCCAGCCAAAGAAGTAGCGCCAACCTAAGGTGTTGGCATACCAGGGATGGGTGTAAGCCCGGATGAAAGCGGCCCAGGTGCTGCCGCCTTCGGCGCGCTCGATGAGGGTTTGGGTGAAGCCCGAGATGGTGAACGCGCCGGTGATGCCCACGATGCCGAAAATCATCAGCCCGGCCGCCCACTTCCACCAGCGGGAATCCAGGGGAACCGACAGCACAGGCCGGGCTTGCTGCACGACCACATAGGTCAGCATCAGCACGGTGGACAGGTACGCGCCGAAGAAGGCCAGATGCCCATGAGCCGCGGCCAGCTGGGTGCCGTGGCTATACATGTTGATTTGCGGCAGGGTTTGCATGAAGCCCCACACCCCCGCGCCGATGAAGTTGCCAAACGCCTGGGCCACCAGCCAGAACACGGCCGGTTTGTTCACCGCCAGCAGCCGGTGCCCACCGGCGTCATACAGCGCGTGCACCACCATGGCCACCAGGGGCAGGGGCTCCAGCGCGCTGAAGAAGCCGCCCAGCCCCAGCCAGTATTCGGGCGTGCCAATCCAGAAGTAGTGATGCCCCAGGCCCAGAATGCCCGTGCCGAAGACCAGCGCCACTTCCAGGAAGAGCCAGGTTTCCACCACCTTGCGCGGGGTGCCCAACAGATACATCAAGGACCAGGCCATCAGCACGCCGACCAGCACCTCCCAGGTGGCTTCCACCCACAGGTGCACCACCCACCACCACAGGAACTGGTCCATGGTCACATTGATGTTGTAGTGCATCCCCGCACTATAGAGCGCGCCCAACGCCACCAGGTCGAAGATGAGCACCAGCAACAGGCCGGTGACCCGCCGGCTGGCCAGGGTGGTGGCGATGACATTGAAGAGGAAGATGGCCACCCACAACACCAGGGCCAGGTCCACCCAACGAGGCGCCTCCAGATATTCCCGGCCCTCCATGTACAGCCACAAAGTGCTCATCTCGCCGGGGCCGTATTGCACGAACAGGTAGATGCCGGCCAGCACCAGCACCCCGGCCACGATGACCCACCAGATGATTTTGGCCGCTTTGATGCCCACGACTTCCCGGCCGGTTTCCTGGGGCAGGAACCAGTACACGCCACCCACCAACCCCACCAGCAGCCACACCACCAGGGTGTTCACATGCAAGGTGCGGTTGGTCATAAAGGGGGCCAGTTCGAACAAAAAGTTGGGGTTCAGCTGCTGATAGGCTGCGATGAGGCCAAAGGTCAACTGCAAACCAAACAACGCAATGGCCACTGCGAAATACCACAGGGCCAGTTTTTGCGACTCGTACAATTTGGGACGAACTTGGGTCGTCGCGCTCATCGTCTCCTACCTCGCGTCAAGGGGATTAGCGTTGCTCATAGGTCAAACTATAATGGGGCGGGAACCCGTTGGTGTCGATGGCCGCCATCCATTTGAGGAAGGCCACCAGGGCCCGCGCTTCTTCTTCCGTCAGGTTCAAGTTGGGCATCCGGCGGGTGCCTTGCGGATACTGGGGCGGGTTCATCAGCCACTTCATCATGGCCTCCTCCCGGCTTTCGGCCCCCACCATGGGCTTAATGCGCGTTTCCCACCAGGGGTCAAGCCAGGCCCGGGTCAGATCGGGCGCGTAGTAGGCGCCATTGCCCAACAGGGTGTGGCATTCCATGCAGTTGCGGGCCTGGAAAGTGATTTTGCCCTTGTTGACCAGGGCCTCGGCCTCCTCGGGGCTGTACACCTGGCCAAAGAAGCCCGTCTCTTCGCCCACCACCGGTACCTGCCATTGGCGTTCGGCATCCCACTTCAGGCCGATTTCGTGGTTGATGACGGTCCACGGCGGGATGCGCCCGGAGCCGGGGCGGGCCTCCTGCACGGTGAAAAAGCTGAGGACGAACAAAATGGTGGTCATGGTGATGCTGCTGGCAATCATGGCCCCGCGCCAGAAGCGCCATGAAAGCCACCCGGCCCCTTTGCTGAGAACCCGGGTAAGCACCACCGCGATGGCGATGGCTGCAATGGTGACTTCCAACCAATGGATTTGCATACGCTCCTCCTTGTGTGGGGTGGTCCGAATAGGCCCTCAGGGCGCACTTTGATTAGAATGGTTTTAGAGCGTGAAGGATAAGCCGAGAGGGGCGCCCATTATACTACAGCCATGAGAACAAGACAAGACTTCTGGATATACTAATATAGCCATCCAGGTAAAAACGCAAACGCCCCCGAAGCCGTTGCTCCCGGGGCGTTTTGGGCTGGGGAAAAGGTTTCGCGGTCAGCCATCCAGGCGTAGGGCCAGGAAGGGCACCAGCATTTCTTCCCGGTGGAACCCCGCGTGGCGGCCTTGCATGGTGTTTTCCTTGGCCGCCCACCACAAATACGCATCCCCGCGGGAGATGGCCATCCAATCGCCCACCCGGTCTCGCAGCGCAGGATGCGGACGGCCCGGGCCGAACAGGCGGGCGTTGAGGGCTTCCCACGAGGGCACCAGGTGGAACCGGTCGGGCCACGCCTCGGCGAAGTAGCCTTTCATGGCGTTGACCCGCCCGGGCCGGGGATAGAGGTAGACCAGGCGATTTTCGCCCGTAGGGGGCAGGTGCAAATAGCGCTGCAGCCGGGGGTGGTGCTGCACTTCATATTCAGGATTGGGCGGCGTGGCGATTTGGCCGTGGTCGGCCAGGATGAGGAACAGGGTGCCCCGCCGGGCCTGGGGCGGGAGCTCGCGCCAGAAGAAGCGCTCCCAGGTCCACGCCACGGCTTCCACCTCGGCCAGGGTGCGCGCCGACCGGGGGCCATAGCGATGGCTGAAGCTATCGACCGCGCCCCAATAGGCCCAGATGTATTGCCGCGCCTCGGTGGGCGTTTCCAGCAGCTCCCGCAGGCCGAGCCACAAGTCGGGCAGGGTGGCAAAGGCGTGCACCTCGGCCTCACGAAAGAGCATGGTCGACAGGCCCGAGTTGGCGATGGTGTAGTGCTGGAACGCGTGCACCTCCACACCGTGGGGTTTGAGGTGCATCCCTAAGGGGAGGTGGGGCAAGAAGGTTTCGGGGTCGAACCCCGCATGGCGCAGCAACCCCGCGCCGCCGCTTTGGAAAAAGGACGGGCTGTGTACGATGGCGTTGGCGATGACGCCGTATTCCTTGAGCCACATTTCGTAGCCCGTGATGCCGTGCTCCGCGGCCGAGCGGCCGGTCCACAGGGTGGTGAGCGCGGCCGCGGTGGTGCTGGGCGCGATGGAAGTCAGCACGCCCACGGTGCCGTGTTCCCAAAACCGCTGCCAGCCGGGCACCAAACCCCGCTCGCGCGCGGCCTGCAGCAGGTGCCAGCCCAACGCATCCACCAGCAGGAGCACGATACGCCGCGCCCCCTCCAGGGCTTGCCGCAAGACGGGCACCAGGGGCGGCGCGTGGCCGATGGCCGGCGCGCCCAAAGCCTGGGCAATGCTGGTGGGCAGGTTGAGGATGCTGTAGCCGCCGTAATGGGGCGGCATGTGGTCTTCGTCCCAGGGCAGGCTGGTGAAACGGGGATGCTGCAGCACTTGCAGCAGTTCGGCGCTGTGGTCGGCCATGGCAACCTTCCTTCGCGGGGCGGGAAAGGCGGCGGATAGCGTCGGGCCCATTATAGCCCAAAGCCTGGGGGAAAAAGCACCAGGGCGACCGCGCCGGCCGCCCTGGTGGGGATCTGCAAATAAGCCGTGGACTGCGCGGCCCGCTGCTTCGCGGCAGGGGGCGCCCCGGGCCCGGCTTGCGGCTATGGGCCTGGGGCCCCCGCCACCGCGTGCCGGCCCTTCGGGTCGCGGGCCATCGACACAGGGCCGCGGGTCACGAATGGGCCGGCACCAGGCCCAGCACCCGCAGCATGTCTTCGTTGGAGTCGAACTTGAACTCGGGCAGACCGCGCTTTTCGGCCTCGGCCTTTTCGATGGCCTCCAGCTTTTGCACCTGTTCCCAGGTGACGATGGGCTTGGCGACTTTGCTCTGGATGGTCGTCAACAGTCCGTCCAGGTCGAGGGTGGTGGGTTCCAGAGTTTGCAGATATTGCCACACCGCCTGCGCGGCCCGTTCGCCATCTTTGCGGGCGATGCCCACCAGCCCTTCGCTGGGATTGCGAGCCCAGCCGGCCACGAACACGCCCTCGATGGGCTGCTGCTTTTCAGGGTCATAGACCTCGTAGGAGATGCCGTCCACCGGGAAGCGGGGTTCGGGGTTGGTCGCGTACGCGTTCCACTGCAGGGGCAGGCCGAAGTTGGGGTCTACCCGGTCGCCGATGGAGAAAATGACCGTGTCTACATCCAGCACATACGAAGTGCCCACGAACTCGGGCCGGGTGCGCCCGTCCTTGAGCACCAGCCGGGTGTCGGCCAGCTCCAGGCCCTTGACCCGCCCATTTTCGTCGCCCAAAATAGCCTTGGGGGAAGAGAGGAAGCGGAAGCGGAACACCGTGGGCGAACCGGTCTCTTTGGCCTTGGCCATCATGCCCAGGATGAACTGCTTGGCTTCTTCGGGGTCCTGTCCCGGGGCCAAACGGTCCTTGATGCGCTCGATTTCCCGCTCGAAGTCGTCCAGGTCCAGGTTCTTGGCGAAGCGGGCGAATTCCTTTTTGTCGAATTTGACCTCGAAGGGCCCCCGGCGGGCCACAGCGTAGACCTCATCGACCTGCTTGTCTTTGACCAGCCAGGTGGCGATGTCGGCCATCACATTGCCCACGCCGATGATGGCTACTTTACGGCCGATGGCGAAGTCCATCTGGCTGTAAGGCGGCAGGTGGTTGTAGTGATACACCAGCTCCTTGGCGTGATATACGCCGGTGAGGTCCTCGCCGGGGATGCCTAAGCGCTTGGTGCCCTGCGCGCCCGTGGTGACCAGAATGGCCTGGAAGCCCAGCTCCCGCAGGTCGTCGAGGGAGAGGTCCCGGCCCACGGTGATGTTGCCCAAATAGACAATGCCCGGGGTGGAAAGGATGCGGCGGAACTGCTTGCGCAGGCCTTCCTTCATCTTATACTTGTCGTAATAGATGCCGTACTCCGCCAGCCCGCCGGGCTTGATGTCGCGGTTGAAAATGACGACTTTGGCCCCTTTCGAGGCCAGTTCCCGGGCCGCGTACAAACCCGCCGGTCCCGCGCCAACCACGGCGACCAAATAGCCTTGTTCCTTGGTCATGAGTTGCCTCCAGGGAGGAAGTTGGGCCCTCGCGGGCCATGTGCCGAGCCTTGACGCCCGCCCGATTATAGCCATCCCCGGGCCGGCTGACAAGTGAGATTTGGCATTGCTCCCCCGCCCGGCATGTTCCCCAACCGCCGCGCTTCGGGGTACAATGGAGGCCGCTACCCATCTTGGTTCGTCACGGAGGAAGCCGCATGCCCCCGAGCCCTGCCCTGACCGCCGACGACATCGCCGCGCTGCGCGCGCAGGTGCACGCCGCGCTGCGCGATTTCGTCGGCTTTACACCCCTGCCCCGGTCCCCCCTACCCCCGCCCGGCCCCGAGACCATCGCCCGCTACATCGACCACACCCTGCTCAAGCCCGCAGCCACCCCGCACGACATTGCCGCGCTGTGCGCGGCCGCGCGCCAATATGGCTTCGCGTCGGTGTGCGTCAACCCCCGCTTCGTGCCTCAGGCCGTGGCCGCACTGCAGGGTTCCCCCGTGGCCGTGTGCACGGTGGTGGGCTTCCCCTTGGGCGCAACGACCACCGGCACCAAGGTGCACGAGGCCCAGGAAGCCTTAGACGCCGGGGCCACGGAGCTGGACATGGTCCAGGCCATAGGCCTGCTCAAGGCCGGCGACCTGCGCGGCGTGGCCGAAGACATGGCCGCGGTGGTGGGCGTGGCCCACGCCCGGGGCGCGCGGGTCAAGGTCATCCTCGAAACCGCGCTGCTCACGCCTCGCGAAATCGCCCTGGCCAGCCTGCTGGCCCAGGCCGCGGGGGCCGACTTCGTCAAGACTTCCACCGGTTTTGGGCCGGCCGGCGCCCGAGCCGAGGATGTGGCCCTCATGCGGGCCGTGGTGGGCGACGCGCTGGGCGTCAAGGCCTCGGGCGGGGTGCGCACTTACGCCCAGGCCCTGGCCATGATTGAAGCCGGCGCGGACCGCATTGGCGCCAGCGCGGGGGACCGCATCGTGCAGCAAGCCCAGGGGCAACTGCCCACCGCCTGACGAGGAACCCATGGACCTGCGAGGACACACCGCCCTGGTCACCGGCGCGGCGCACCGGGTAGGGCGCATGTTGGCCCTGGCCCTGGGCCGGGCCGGGGTACATGTGGCCGTGCACTACGCGCACTCGGCCCAGGCCGCGCGCGAAACCGTGGCCCAGTTGCAGGCTTTGGGCGTGCGGGCCGCGGCCTTCCAGGCCGACCTCACCCAGCCCGCCGCGGCCCCACGGCTCTTCGCCCAGGTGCAGGAACGCTTAGGCACGCCCCGCATTCTGGTCAATGCCGCGGCCGCGTTCGTGCCCGGCCGGGTGCTCGACACGGACCTGGCCAACTGGAACCTGCACCTGGACCTCAACCTGCGCGCGCCCTTCCTGCTCACCCAGGCCTTTGCCCGCGCGGCCCTGCCCGGCCCCGGCAAAGTGGTCAACATCACCGATTGGCGCGCGGTCTACCCGGGGCGCAAATACCTGGCCTACACCATCAGCAAAGCCGGGCTCATCACCCTCACCCACATGGCCGCGCGGGAACTCGCGCCCGGCATTCAGGTCAACGCCCTGGCCTTAGGCGCGGTGCTGCCGCCGCCGGGCCACGACGAGGCCTACCTGCAACGCCTGGTGCAGCGCACCCCGGGCCGGCGGGCCATTCGGGAGGACGAAATCGCCGACGCGCTGCTCTTTTTGCTGCGTAACGACGCGCTCACCGGCGAAGTGCTCTTCTTAGACGCCGGTGCGCACCTGGTGCACGGCTGAGGAGGCCCCCATGCGGGATGTCATCGAAATCCACGACCTGCACTTGCGCACCATCATCGGCATCAACGACTGGGAACGCAAAGACCGCCAGGATGTGCGCATCAACCTGCGGCTGTTCACCGACACCCGCGCGGCCGGGCAAAGCGACCGCATCGAAGACGCGCTCAATTACCGCACGCTGACCAAGGCGGTCATCGCGCTGGTGGAAGGCTCACGCTTTTACCTGGTGGAAAAATTGGCCGAGGAAATCGCCCGCCTGTGCGTGACCCAATTCGGCGTGCCCGAGGTGGAAGTGCAGGTGGAAAAGCCCGGCGCGCTGCGCTTTGCCCGCTCGGTGGGCGTGCGCATTCGCCGCACCGCGGAGGACTACCGTGCCCCCTGAGGCCGTGCTGGTGTTGGGTTCCAACATCGCGCCCCAGCGCCACCTGCCCGCGGCTTTGGGGGAAGTGCTCCGCTGGGGCCGGGTGGCGGCGGTTTCCATGGTGTACGAAACCCCACCCGCGGGGGGCGCGGTGGGGCCGGCCTTCCTCAACGCGGCCCTGCGCCTGACCACGCGCCACACCCCCGACGCGCTGCGAACCGCCGCCCGCGACCTGGAAGCCCGCCTGGGCCGGGTGCGCACCGGCGACCCCAACGCGGCCCGGCCCATGGATGTGGATGTGCTGCTCTACCGGCCCGAGCCCACGGCGCCGGTGCAGGTGGTCAACCCGCGCGAGTGGCGCTACGCGCACGCGGTGCTGCCCGCCGCGGAGGTGGCCCCTGCCTGGCGCATCGAAGGCCGCACCCTGGCCTGGTGGGCCGGGCAACACGCCGCGGCCGCGCGGGCCTTCCACCCCCGCGCCGAAGTGTGGGCCGCGCTCATGGCCCGGCTTCTGTCCCATCCTTAGCCCCGGAGGAACCATCATGCCCTGGGAACGCGCGCCCGTCGACGACCAATGGCCCGTGGAGGCCATCGCCGAGCACATTCGCGGCCTGCTGCCCCTGCTGGGCGAGGACCCCAACCGGGAAGGCCTGC
>JALSPJ010000183.1 GCA_026985995.1 Anaerolineales bacterium | reverse complement strand
CATCTTCGTCACATAGTATACCACATCCCCGGCTTTATGCGTCGTTCGCGTCGCATTTGGGGGTTTACCGTCATTTGTGTCGCATATACACCCCGTAGGCGTCGTATATGCGGCATGCTTCGGGGTGGGGCGTGTGCGTTGCGCCCCACCACACCGCCGGGCCGCGGCTCAGGCCCCCGTCGCCCGCTCAGGCCACCGCCGGCCCCGTCAAGCCTGCGCTTGCGGCGCGGCCGCCGCAGCCCGCGCGGGCCGCGGCCTCGACCCCCGCGCTGCCCCCACCCCCCGACGCGCTCACGCGTACAGCCAGTGGTCCAAAGTCTGACCCACTTCCCACAGCGCGCGCAGCGTGTCCGCATCGTCGTGAAACGCGCCATTCTCGCGGAACAGCGCGGCCCGCACATGGGTCAGGTCCGCAAAGCCCTGCCCCTGGCCGTGCCCGTGCAGCGTGCCGTGCACCAGCCGCGCGCCCTGTCGCACCGCGGCCAGGGTGTTGTCGTCCGCGCAGGCGTTGGCGTTGCCGCTGTGCACCCCCAGCACCGTCTCGGGGAACCGCCGCACGGCCTCGTGCATCAGCGTGGCCATCTCCCAGGGCAGGGCCCGCCCCGCCGCGTCGCCCAAAGTCATGCCCTGGGCCCCGGCCTCCACCGCCGCGGCCGCCCGGTTCCACACCCGAGCCCCCTCGCGACGATGCGCCTCGACGAAGTCTTCCAGCAGGGCGATGACCTCACGGCCGGCTTCCGCCAGCGCCCGCAGGGCCGGTGCCCAGGCCTCAGGCTCGGCCAGGGCCGAAATTTGCGCCGTGACCACGGGCGTTTCGGACTGCAGCGCAGCCTGCACCCGGGCCCGGTTGGCTTCGGGGGAACCGTCGAGGGGCACGCGGACCACCGGACGGGCGTAGCGCCAGGCGCGGCTTTCCACCATCCAGGTCAACCTTTGGGCGTTGGGGTCCCACACGGCCACTTCCAAATAGTCCACCCGGCCCGAATCTAAGCGCTGGGCCAGGGCGCGGCGGCGCTCGGCCGGCAGGCGATGGCCCTGCTGCCACAAGCCGGCCGTCAGGGTGGCGTCGTAAAAGCGCACGGTCGCGAACATGTTTCTCCTCCTTCAGAAAAGCAAAACGCCGCTCCGTGGGGGAGCGGCGCTGAGCGTTTGGCATAAGCGTATATCAAGCCGAAGCCATCCGCTCCCCCGGGGAGCCGGCGCGAATAATCAAAAGCAGCCCAAGAACCAGGGCAACCGCCAGCACAATCAGGGGGAATACGATGGCCTGCAGCATACGGCTACACTCCGGGCGGAAGACCGCCTGGCCCAAGTGTACCACAAATCGCGGCCCTGGCAAGGGAACGACGCCTTTTTCACTGCCAAAACGCGTTTGGCGCGTCATTCCGGGCCCAGGGCAGCCAAAAGGTTGGTGGAACCGCCGCGGGCGACCAGCCAGGTTTGCCACTCCCGGCGCAGGGTGGCATCGGTGGCCAGCACGCCCCGCACCTCTTGGGTGACCATGCGGGCCTGGCTCTTGCGCACCCCGCGCATGATGGCGCACAAGTGCGCGCCTTCCAGCACCACGGCCAACCCCTTGGGGGCCAGCACCTGCGTCAAAAAATCCGCAATCTGCCGGGTCAGGCGCTCCTGCACCTGCAGGCGGCGGGCGAACATTTCCACCACCCGGGGGATTTTGGACAGGCCAATAACTTTGCCGTTGGGCACATAGGCCACATGGGCCACGCCGAAGAAGGGCAGCATGTGGTGTTCGCACAGGCTGTAGAATTCGATGGAATGTACCCCCACCAGGCCGTCGTAATCGCTGGCGAAGATGGCGTCGTTGAGCAGGCGCTGCGGGTCCACCCGGTAGCCGGAAGTGAGCTCCGCGAACATACGGCCCACCCGGGTAGGGGTGTCTCGCAGGCCTTCCCGGGTGGGGTCTTCGCCCAGCAGGGGCAGCAGGCCGCGAATGTGCTCGGCGATGGCCTCCACGGGCCATTGGTCGTCGACGGGCGCGCGTTCCCAGGGCATGATGGGTTCCTCCAGGGCTAAGGATGGGGCAGAAGCCGGGCCATGAGCGCGGCCCACACCTCGGCGCGGGGGTGGAAGACCCGCGCGGCCGCGGCGTGTTGCCCGGCCCACCAGGCCAGGGTGCGGCCCTCGATGCGCCAGGCAGGGGCCACCTCCGCGGCGGGCAGCACCGCGTGCGCGTAGCGCC
>JALSPJ010000182.1 GCA_026985995.1 Anaerolineales bacterium | reverse complement strand
TCGTGGGGCAGGGCGCGCACTTGCGTGCGCGCGCCGCAGCGCAGGCAAAACACCGGGTCGGTCATGGGGGTTCCTCTGGGGGAAAGGCTCCGCGAACGGCCCGCGGGCACCGCGGTCTACAAAAGCGCTTGCAGCCGCGGGTCGTCGAAGGCGATGAACTCGCCGCTCCATTCGGGCCGGGCGTGCAGGGCCAGGGCCACCAGCAGGGGCGCAATCTCCTCGGGCGGCCGTAGACGGCCTTCCTCATGATAGCGCACGAAGCGGGCATATTCTTCGGGGGGCATCACCCCCGCGCCTTGCTCCCGAATGGTGGCCTGCATGGCCGTGTCGACGATGCCGGGGCGAAAGGCCACGGTGGTCACCGCGGGTTCCTCCCGGGCCAGAATGCGGGTGAGGTGATTGAGCGCGGCCTTGGCCGTGGCATACGCGCCCCAGGTGGGCACGGGCCGCACCGCCGCGCCAGTGGAAACATGCACAATGCGGCCCCTGCTGGCGCGCAAAAGGGGCAGCGCGGCCGCGTTGAGCATCACCGGGCCTAAGAAGTTGGTGCGCCAGTTGGCTTCCCAGGCCGCGGGGTCGGCCTGGGCCACCGGCGCGATGGGTGGCAGCACGCCGGCGTTGTGCACCACCGCGTGCAGCGCGGCGAAGTGGTGCCGCGCGGTTTCCACCAGCCGGGTCGCGGTTTCGGGCTGGCCAATGTCGCCCACCACAATGTGCGTTGCCGCGCCCATGCCCCGGCAGCGCGCGGCCACCTGGGCCAGCCGCGTGCCATCGCGGGCGTTGAGCACTAAGCGCAGCCCCCGGCGGGCCGCCTCATAAGCCGTGGCCTCACCCAGCCCGCGCGACGCGCCCGTGAGAATGAGCACCGGTCCGTTGTCGGTCATAGAACCTCCCTGTCAGACGAAAAACACCGCGATAGCGAGCCCGCGTTCCAGGGATTGATTTTGGCCCCGCGGATTTGCTATTGTACTAAAAAAGGAAGCCCTTGGGGCGTGGGATGGGACGGGCATTGGCCCCCGAAATCCCATCGCTGCGCATCGTCGGGAGGGACGCCATGGCGACCGCCAAGACCGCTTACCTCACCCCCGTGGAGCAACAAGCCCTGTTGGCCCTGGCGCGCGACGCACTGGAACGCGGGGTGCGCGGGCTGCCCATTCCCGAGCCGGATTGGGAAGCCTTGCCCCCGCGGCTGCGCGAACCGGGCGCGACCTTCGTCACCCTGACCGAGCACGGCCAGCTGCGGGGCTGCATTGGCAGCCTGGAGCCGGTGCGGCCCCTGGCCCGGGATGTGCAAGAGAACGCGGTCGCGGCCGCGCTGCGGGACCCGCGTTTTTGGCCCGTGCGGCCCGAAGAGCTGCCCCACCTGCGAGTGGAAGTATCGTACCTCACGCCCCTGCGGCCTTTGCCCTACACCACCCCCGATGAGCTGGTGCGCAAGCTGCGACCCGGCATCGACGGCGTGGTGCTGGTGGACCCGGAAACCGGGCGGCGGGCCACTTTTCTGCCCCAGGTGTGGGAGCAGCTGCCCCATCCCGAGGACTTTTTGAGCCACCTGAGCCTGAAGATGGGCGCGCCGCCGGATTTATGGCAGCGCAAGCCCTTGCAGGTGTTCACCTACGAAGTGCAAAAGTTTGCTGAAGCCGCGTAGGTCGTAGGGGGCGCGGCGACCAGCGCTATATCCCCCTCGCAGGGGAGGGGGAAAACGAGCCGCAGCGAAGAGGCCACAGCCGCACGCAGCCCCTCCCCCTTACGAAGGGGGAGGGGTTGGGGAGGGGGATTTTGAGCCGCATGGCCGCTCCACCGGCCCGCCGCCAACCATGGTGGCGAAGATATGTGTAAAAGTAAGCTTACGAAGGGGGAGGGGTTGGGGAGGGGGATTTTAAACCGCATGGCCGCGCAGGTGTCGCCCATCAAAGCGGCGCCGGGTCGTCGCATTCCAAAAGCCGGGCGACCAGCCGGGTCGCCCCTACCGCGCTCCCCGCTCCCTGCTGTTTTTCTTCCGTGCTCATCCGTGGTTCTTTCTTTTTTATCCGCGGCTATCTGCGTGTATCCGCGGTTTCATTCCCCCGGCGCACCGCCGTGCGCCCCTCTCGTGCTTTGGCGCAAAACGAAACCGGGCCGAGGCGTGGGCCCCGGCCCGGTGGGGTTTCGATGGCGGTATGGGCTTACATGGCCAGCTCGCTGCGCTTGGCCTGGCGCACCACCCACCACAGCGCGGCCAGCAGCACCAGCGAGACGGCCCAGCCGCCCACGCCTAAGGTTTGATACTTCACCACGATGGGCGCCACGATGACCGCCACCAGGTTCACCACCTTGATCATGGGGTTCAACGCCGGCCCGGCCGTGTCTTTGAAGGGGTCGCCCACCGTGTCGCCCACCACCGAGGCCTTGTGGCGGTCCGAGCCTTTGCCCAGGCCCTCTTCCGGCTTCTTGGGCTCGTCTTCGATGAGCTTCTTGGCGTTGTCCCACGCGCCGCCGGCGTTGTTCATGAACACGGCCAGCAGCTGCCCGCTGACGATGATGCCGGCCAGAAAGCCGCCCAAGGCTTCCACCTGCAGCCACAGGCCCACCAGAATGGGCGTCACCACGCCCAGCAGGGCCAGGGGCACCAGCTCCTTTTGCGCCGCGGCGGTGGAAATGCCCACGGCCGCCTGATAGTCGGGCTTGCGCTTGCCTTCCAGCACGCCCATGCGGAACTGCTTGCGCACTTCTTCCACGATGAGGGAGGCGGCCCGCCGCACCGCCTGGATGGCGAAGGACGAGAACAGGAAGGGCAGCGCGCCGCCGATGAGCATGCCCGCGAACACTTGCGGCACATCCACCCGGATGCCCGTGGCGCTCAGCCATTGCCCCTCGGGCACGCCCATGGCCGCCTGGGCCCGGCTCACATCCACCAGGTAGGAGGCGAACAGCGACACCGCCGCGATGACCGCGGTGCCGATGGCAATGCCCTTGGTGATGGCCTTGGTGGTGTTGCCCACCGCGTCCAGGTCGGCCATGATGTCCCGGGCCTTTTCGGTTTCTTCGTCTTCTTGCTCGCTCCAGGCCATTTCGCCGATGCCGTTGGCGTTGTCGGCAATGGGCCCGAAGGAGTCCATGGCCACCACATTCCCCGTCAGGGTGAGCATGCCGATGCCGGCCAGCGAGACGCCGTAGAGCACGAAGGTCACCTGGGTGGCCATGTCTTCCACCGGCATCCCGGTGAAGATGAGCACCGAGACCATGATGGTGCCGGCCATGACCAGCGCGGCCCACACCGAGGATTCCATGCCCACCACCAGGCCTTGCAAAATCAGCGTGGCCGAGCCGGTGTGCGCCGCGTCGCGAATGTCTTTCACCGGCTGGTGCTGAGTGCTGGTGAAGTAGTTGGTCAGCCGGTCGAGCACCGCGGCCAGCACCAGCCCCACCACCACGGCCAGGGGCGCGCGCCACCAGCCGCCCGTGAGGGGCTCGGGCTGCAGCGCTTCCAGATAGAGATAACCGAAGCCGAAAATGAGCAGCGCGGACAGCACCCAGGCCACGATGTAGCCCTTGAAGATGGCCGCCATCGCGTCACCGGGTTTGTTGGGGTCTTCTTTCACCACATAGGTGCCGATGATGGACGAGAACACGCCCACCCCGCGCACCACCAGGGGGAAGATGACCCACGCCAGTTGCCCGGTGGCGTGCCACAGGGCCAGGCCCAAGATGAGCGCGGCCACGATGGTCACTTCGTAGGATTCGAAGATATCCGCGGCCATGCCCGCGCAGTCGCCCACATTGTCGCCCACCAGGTCGGCGATGACCGCGGGGTTGCGCGGGTCGTCCTCGGGAATGCCGGCCTCGACCTTGCCCACCAGGTCCGCGCCCACATCCGCGGCCTTGGTGTAAATGCCGCCGCCCACCCGCATGAACAGGGCCAGCAGGGTGCCGCCGAAGCCGAAGCCCAGCAGCACATCGGGCGCGGCGATTTTGTAAATCATGAAGATGATGGTGCCGCCCAGCAGGCCCAGCGCGTTGGTCAACATGCCCGTGATGGCCCCGGCCCGGTAGGCGATTTGCAGCGCCTCACCAAAGGAACGCCGCGAGGCCGAGGTCACCCGCACATTGGCCGCCACCGCGATGCGCATGCCGATTTGGCCCACGGCCAGCGACGCGCCGGCGCCCAACACAAAGGCGATGGCCCGGCCCAGGCCTACCAAAAAGCGAATTTCGCCTTCCGTGCGGCCGGCGAAGAATTCCCGGGCTTCGGGCGTGGGAGGCACAATGTACACCGACAAGAACAGGGCCACGGTCAAAATGCCGATGAGGGGCAGAATGGCCCGCAGCTGGCGACGCAAATAGGCCTCCGCGCCGTCGCGGATGGCCTGCCACACTGCCTGCATTTTCTCGTCGCCCTTGTCTTTGCGCAGCACCTGCACGCCCAGGTACCACGCATACACTAAGGCGATGATGGCCACGACGAGCACGCCCCACAAGGCCATCATCTCAAAGGCGGTAAAATTGTCCATGCGTTCGCCTCCTCAGCGATGGGGTCGTTTTGCCTGTCGTCACGAAAGGGGATTGTATAAGAGCCCCCAAGTCCTGTCAAGGTTATACTCCAACCACCAACCTCCAACCTCCCCCAGGAGCCTCCCATGCACCTCGACCTCACCCTCTTGGCCCCCGCCCTCGACCAAATGCCCACCCTGGCCCAGGCCGCCGAGACCGTGGGCTTCGATACCCTCTGGGTGGGCGAGACCAAACACAACCCCTTCTTGCCCCTGACCCTGGCCGCAGAACACACCCGGCGCCTGCGCTTGGGCACCGCGGTAGCCATCGCCTTTCCCCGCAGCCCCATGGTCACCGCCCATATTGCCTGGGACCTGCAGCGCTTCAGCCGGGGGCGCTTCGTGCTGGGCCTGGGCACCCAGGTGCGGGCCCACATTCAGCGCCGCTTCAGCACCCCCTGGGAAGCGCCCGTGGCCAAACTGCGCGACTACATCCTCGCCCTGCGGGCCATCTGGCACGCCTGGCAGCACCGCACCCGCCTCAACTACCGCGGCCGCTTCTACACCTTCACCCTCATGACCGACTTCTTCGACCCCGGCCCCATCGAACATCCCCACATCCCCATCTACATCGCCGGCGTCAACCGCGGCCTCATTCGCCTGGCCGGCGAGCTGGCCCAGGGCTTCCATGTGCACCCCTTCCACTCGCCCCGCTACCTGCGCCAGGTGCTGCTGCCCACCCTGGAAGAGGGTTTGCGGGCCGCCGGCCGCTCCCGGTCCCAGGTGCGTTTGGTCAGCACCGTCTTCGTCATCACGGGGAAGGGCTCCGCTCGGGCCCGGCTGCGGGAAGAAGTGCGTCGGCAACTCGCCTTCTATGCCAGCACCCCCACCTACCGCCTGGTTTTGGACCTGCACGGTTGGGCCGCGGTGGGCGAGCGCCTTTCGCGCCTGGCGGCCCGGGGCGCGTGGGAACAAATGCCGGCCCTCATCACCGACGAAATGCTGGCCGCGTATGCCGTGGAAGCCGACTGGCTCGACTTGCCCCGGGCCCTGCACGCCCGCTACGCGGGGCTGCTGGACCAGGTGGCCCTGTACCTGCCCTTCGACCCCGCGGAGGCCCCCCGCTGGCAGGCCCTGCGCGCCGCATGGGACGCGCTCCCCCGCCCGGCCTGAACCCGCGCGCTTTGTCCCTCGCCGGTTCCTTTATAATGAAAGGGCCGGGCCGAACCCCGGCCACTTTTCACCAGGAGGCGCATCATGGAATTGCGACCTGTGCCCGGGCCCAAGGCCCAAGCCATCATCGCTCGCGACAAAGAGGTCATCTCCCCCGCGGTGGGGCGGCCCTATGGCTTTGTGATGGACCACGGCCGCGGCGCGGAGGTGTGGGATGTGGACGGCTACCGCTACCTGGACTTCATCGCCGGCATCGCGGTGGTCACCACCGGCCACAGCCACCCCGCGGTGGTGCAGGCCATTCAGGCCCAGGCCGAGAAGTTCATCCACATCTCGTCCGATTATTATCACGAGCCGTGGGTGCGGGTGGCCGAAAAGCTGGCCCGCATCGCGCCCTTTGGCGACGAGCCGGGCATGTCGTTCATGACCAATTCGGGCACCGAAAGCGTCGAAGCCGCCATCAAGCTGGCCCGCTATGTGAGCCGGCGCAAGTTCTTCATCGGCTTCTTAGGCGGGTTCCATGGGCGTACCATGGGTTCCCTGGCCTTTACCGCGCGCAAGGCCGCGTTCCGGGCCCGCTTCTTCCCCTGGATGCCGGGCGTGGTGCATGTGCCCTACCCCAACCCCTACCGGCCCATTTTACGCACCCGGCCGGGGGAAGGGTACGGCGAGGCCGTGGTGCGTTACATCGAAGAGCAGGTGCTGGGCGCGCTGGTGCCGCCCGACGAGGTGGCCGCGTTCCTGGTGGAACCCATCCAGGGCGAAGGCGGCTACATCGTGCCGCCCGACGACTTCTTCCCCGCACTGCGGCGCTTGGCCGACAAATATGGCATTTTGCTCATCGCCGACGAAGTGCAAACCGGCGTGGGCCGCACGGGGAAGTGGTGGGCCATCGAGCACTGGGATGTGCAGCCCGATTTGGTGGCTTCGGCCAAGGGGCTGGCTTCGGGCGTGCCCTTCGGGGCCATGATTGCCCGCAAGTCCCTCATGCGCCAGTGGCCCAAGGGCGCCCACGGCAACACTTACGGCGGCAACCCCCTGGCCAGCGTGGCCGCGCTGGTGACCTTAGACCTGGTGGAGAAGGAGCTCATGGCCAACGCCGCGGAAGTGGGCGCGTATGCCCTGGAAGGCCTGCGCGCCATCATGGGCCGTTACGAAGTGGTGGGCGATGTGCGGGGCAAGGGCCTCATGCTGGCCCTGGAATTCGTGCGCGACCGGGAGACCAAGACGCCCTTCCCCGAGCTGCGGGACCTGGTAGAGCAGTACGCGTTCCGCATGGGGCTGCTGACCATGGGCTCGGGGGCCAGTGTGCTGCGCATGGCGCCGCCCCTCATCATCACCCGGGAGCAGGTGGACGAAGCGTGGGCCATTCTGGACGCGGCCATTGCCCGCGCGGTGCGTGAGCTGGCCGGCTGAGCCGGCCGGGTAGCCGCCGCGCACCGCGCCGGGAGATGCGGCCGCGGATGAAAAACAGCAAGCAGCAGTCAGCGGTCAGCAGGGAGCCCGGTAGGGGCGACCCGGCAGGGCGCCTGGAGGATGAAACCGCGGATGAACGCGGATAGACGCGGATAAGGCGAAAAAGCCACGGAAAAACACGGAGGAAAAACAGCAGTCAGCAGAGAGCGGTGAGCAGGGGGCAAGCGCGCCCCCTGCCCACCGCCAACCACCAACTGCTAACCTCCCCCTCTTGTCTTTTCGTCCAACTTGTGCTATGTTTAAAGCGCCTTTGACTGATGGAGTATGCATTTGCGATGAAGATGGTGATTTTATCGGCTGAACATTTATTTTGTTGTGAACCGCAGGGTATGGGCGCTTGTTGTGTGCCAGCTGCCTTAAGCGCGCGCCGCGGCAACTTCGGGCCGCGGCGTGGGTTTTAACCACGGTCCGTCGCCTTCGCGGTCCGCTTCGCCACACCCTTCCCCCGAGGAGCGACCCCCATGTTGACCGACTGGAAGACTTTGCTGCAACCGGCCGCCACGCCGCCCACCGTGGGCGAGGAGCAGCTGCGCTTTCAAGGGCTGGAGCCGGACCCTGTGGACGAATGGCAGCGCATGTTACGCTTCGCCGCCTTGGGCCCCGCGGACTGGGCTGCCATGGCCGAGACCGTGGAGCCCCTCTTCCGCCGGGGTACCGAGCTGGTGGTCAATGTGTACGACTACCTGAGCTCGGTTCCCGAAACCGCGGCCATTTTGGGCTGGGAGGAATTTGTCGACGAAGCTCATCTGGAAGAACGCCGTCGCTTCTTCACCATCTGGCTGGCCCGCACTTTGGGCATGGATACCAGCGCCGAGTTCGCCGATTACCTCTTTCGGGCCGGCATCATCCACGCGGGCCATGGCCCGCGGCGCATTCATGTGCCCCACGCGTATGTGCGGGTTTCCGTCGGGCTGGTGCTTTCCATGTTCGCCGATTACATGCGTGACGCCCACCTGCCCGGCGAAACCGTGGCCAAGGCCATGATGGGCTGGAACAAGTACCTGAGCGTGCAGCTCAACCAGATGGAGCTGGGCTACAAGGTAGCCCGGGAGCTGGATGAGGGGACCTTCCGGGTGCCGGTCATCGTTTATGGCCTGCTGCGGCCCAAGATGCCCCAGCGGGAAACCCGGGTAGCCGTGCACGCGGATGCCACCGTGCACGAAGTGATGCGCAAGTTCTTCAATTACCATCCCGTGGCCCGCCGCGAGGCCTTGGAGGTGGTGTGGGAAGGCCACGAAAAGCCCGATTCCCTGTGGATGGAAGTGGTGCCTACCTACCGCCTCAAGCACGGCTGGCGGCTGCTGGTCAACGGCCGCGAGATGGAATACCTGCAAGGTGTGCAGACCCCGGTGAGGGCCGACGACCGCCTGGAGCTGTTCCCGCCGGGGCGTTGAGCCCGGGGAACCGTCGCTGTCCGCTCAATTCCCCCCTTGTGATAGGAGGCTGCCATGTTCGGAGGTTACGCCAATCGGGTTGCCCATATCGATTTGAGCACGGGCACGATTGAATACAAGCCCATTCCCGAAGAATGGGCGCGCAAGTATTTGGGTGCCCGGGGTTTGGGCGTGCGCTACATCCTGGAAAACGGCCCCGATGTCGCGCCCGAATCGCCCGACAACCTGCTCATCTTCATGAACGGCCCCTTGACGGGCACCGCGGCCAATATGAGCGGCCGCATGGCCATCGTCACCCGCTCGCCCCTCACCGGCACCGTCACCGACAGCCACCACGGCGGCTGGTCCGCGGCCCGCTTGCGCTGGGCCGGCTTCGACGGCCTCATCTTCAAAGGCGCGTCCGACAAACCCGTGTATGCCTATGTGCACGACGGCGTGGTGGAAATCAAAGACGCGTCGGAAGTGTGGGGCAAAGGCGTGCACGATACGGTCAAGTACTTCCAGGAAAAGTACGGCGAGAAAGACCTGAGCGTCATCGCCATTGGCCCCGCGGGCGAAAACTTAGTGCGCTTCGCCAACTGGGTCAACGAACACGACCGGGCCTCGGGCCGCGGTGGCACGGGCTGCGTGGGCGGCTACAAGAAGCTCAAGGCCATCGTCATCAAGGCCGAAAAGCGCTTCCCCAAACCGGCCGACCCCGAGCGCTTCAAGGCCGCGCACAAACGGGCCCTGGCGCGCATCATGGACGAAAACAACATCACCGCGCCCCGCAAGGGCGGCCTGTCGGTCTTCGGCACCAATGTGCTGATGAACATCGTCAACAGC
>JALSPJ010000181.1 GCA_026985995.1 Anaerolineales bacterium | reverse complement strand
CCTGGACCGTGCGCACCCAACACCGGGCCCTCGTGCAACGCCGCTGGCCCCGGGTGTGGCGTCGGGCTTCGGGCTACAACCTGCCCCCCCTGCTGCCCTGGGCCCCGGGACGCCCCCCGGCCTGGCCCGCGGGCCAACCCTACCCGCCGGTTCCCCCGGACCACCTGCCCCTGCAGGCCCTGCTGGCCGGCTCCGAGGGCACCCTGGCCGTGATGCACCGGGTCACCCTGGGGCTGGTGCCCCGGCCCCGGCACACCGCGCTGGCCCTGCTGGCCTACCCCGACATCGTGCGCGCCACCGCGGATGTGCCCCGCCTGCTGGAGCACGCGCCCGCGGCCGTGGAGCTGCTGCCCGGCGAGCTCTTCCGCCGGGCCCTGGATGTGCCCCTCTACGCCCGCCTGGTGCGGGCCGCGCTGGGCCCCCTGCTGGCGGAAGGCATTCCCGAAGCCGTGCTACTGGTGGAATTCGCCGCCGACCACCCCGCGGAGGCCCAACGCCGGGCCCAGGCCGTAGGCGGCTACCTGGCCACCCACCCCGAGCATCAGGCCCACATCTGGCAGGTGCGCAAAGTGGGCCTGGGCCTGCTCATGTCCCGCCCCGGGGACCTGAAGCCCGTGCCTTTCATCGAAGACATGACCGTGCCCGTGGAGCGGCTGAGCGAGTTCGTGGCCCAGCTCGACGCCATTTTTGCGGAACACGGCACCGAGGCCGTGTACTACGCGCACGCGTCCGCGGGCTGCCTGCACATTCGTCCGTGGCTCAACCTGAAAACCGAGGCCGGTCGGCGGGCCCTGCGGGGCATTGCCCAGGACGCCATGGCCTTGGTGCGGGCCCTGCACGGCGTGCCCAGTGGGGAACACGGCGACGGCCTGGCCCGTTCCGAATGGCTGCAGGCCGCGTTCGGGCCCGAGCTGTATGCCCTGTTTGGGGAACTCAAGGCCGCGGCCGACCCCCAGGGCCGCCTGAACCCGCACAAAATCGTCGACCCCCTGCCCATGGACGCGCACCTGCGCTACGGCCCCGATTATGCCACACCCCTGGCCTGGGCCGGGCCCCTGTTCCCCACGCCCCAGGCCCTGGCCGGCGCGGTGGAGCAGTGCAACGGCGCAGGGGTGTGCCGCAAGAGCACCGGCGCGATGTGCCCGTCGTATCAGGTCACCCACGACGAGCGCCACAGCACCCGGGGCCGGGCCAATTTGCTGCGCGCGCTCATCAGCGGCCAGTTGCCGCAGGCCGAAGACGAGGCCTTTGCCGCGCTGGACCTGTGCCTGGCCTGCCAGGCCTGCCGGGCCGAATGCCCCTCGGGCGTCGATATGGCGAAACTCAAGTGGGCCTTTTTGCATCGCTATTACCAGCGCCACCGCCGCCCCTGGCGCGATTATCTCTTCGCCTACGCCGGTAAATTGGCCCCCTGGGGCCGCTGGGCCGCGCCCCTGGTCAACGCGCTGCTGGCCTGGAAGCCCGTGCACACCGCGCTGGCCCGGATGCTGCACCTGGCCCCCCAACGCTCGTGGCCCCGCCTGGCCCGCCGGGGCCTGCGCGCGGTTTCGGACCCCGAGCCCACGGTGCTCTTCCTGCGCGATGGCTTCCACGAGGCCTTCGACCCCGAAGTCGAAGCCGCCGCGCTGCGCCTGTTGCGGGCCTGGGGCCAGCGGGTGGCGGTCATCCCCCGGGTGGAGAACGGCCGCGCGCTGGTGTCGAAGGGCTTTTTGGACGCCGCCCGGGACGAGGCCCGGGCCCTGCTGGCCGCGGTGCAGGCGGTGGACCCCGCGGGTCGGCTGCCCATCGTGGGCGTAGAGCCCGCGGCCGTGTATCACCTGCGGGATACGGTGCCCGAGCTGGTGCCCACGCCGCAGGCCCGGGCCGTGGCCGAACGCACCTGGATGCTGGAGGAATGGGCCGTGCGGCAATGGCAAAACCCGCCCGGTCCCCCGCGGAGCCCTTCCCCCCAAACCGTGTATGTGCACGGCCACTGCTACCAGAAGGCCCGCCCCCCCGCGGCCGATGGCCTGCCCGTGGGCGCGGAGGCCACCCGGGCCATGCTGGAGATGCTGGGCCACACGGTGCACCTGCTGAGCACGGGCTGCTGCGGCATGGCCGGGCCCTTCGGCTACGAGGCCGAGCATTATGCGCTGTCGCTCAAGGTGGGTGAGTTGAGCCTGTTCCCCGCGGTGCGGGCCCTGCCCCCCGAGGCGGTGCTGCT
>JALSPJ010000180.1 GCA_026985995.1 Anaerolineales bacterium | reverse complement strand
GGTGACTTGAAAGCCGGCCTCGAGCAACATGCGCTGCAGGGGGCCTTCGCCCAGCACATGCACCACCGCGTTGCCCTGAGGCCAGCGTTCCCGCAGTGCGGCCAGGGCGGCCAGCGCGGCGTTGAGGATTTGCCCGGGTTGGGCGGTGACGCCGAAGCGGGCCAGCTTGCGCACATAATCCGCGGGGGAGCGGGTGGCGTTGTTGGTGACGAAGACCCAGCGCAGGCCCAAGGCCTGCAGGCGGGCGAAGAGCGCGGGCAGGTCGCCCAGGGGTTGGTCCCCGCGCCAGAGCACGCCGTCCATGTCCAAAATGAGGCCGCGCAGGGCGTTGGGCTGCAAAGGGGGTTGGGGCATGGGGCACCACCTGGGTGGGGATGGGGTGGTGGAAGTATACCATGGGGCGGGGGGTGGCGGGCCTTAATGCGTATAGCCAAAGCATATTGAAGGCACGAACCCCGCCGTCGCCTTCAACATTCCCCGCGCTCGCGGCGGGCGGCTTTGTAATACGGGTCCGCGTAGACCGCGACCGCGTTTTCGATGTACATGAACAGCAGCACGCCGATGAGCACCTCGTGGATGAAGAAGGTGGTTTGGAAGAAGGCCATGACGAAGGAAGCCAGGCCGCCGAGGATGAGCACGGTTTTGAGCCAGTTCATAGGCCGCGGGGTGGCCAGGGCCACCAGGCGCATGAGCATCCAGAACATCAGGGCCGCGAACACCCAGCGCCAAAAGGGCGACGCGCCGGGCACTCGGCCCACGACGGCAAAGAAGGCTACGGCCGCGGCCCACAAGCCCGCGGCCCAGTGCAGGGAACGGAAGAACGACGCACGGCGTTGCATAGGTCACCTCCTCACTGGACGAAAGGTTGGCAGGCGAGTGCGGCTGGCGTGGGGCAGAGGTTGGGCCCGCCGCGGGGCCGAGACGAAAAACGCACAGCCGCGCGGCTGTGCGTGTCAAGGCGCTAATGGCCCCAGGCGCTGGACGCGGGGCGCGTCCGGCTCTGGTTCTCGGGCGGGTTTTCCTCTTCTTCGGCCGGTTCTTCTTCCTTCTTGACGCCGAAGCTTTCCTCCCACGGGTAAAGGGTGTAGGGTTTGCCGTAGAAATAGGCCTCCAAAATGCGGCGGGCGATGGGCGCGGCCATGTTGCCGCCCGAGCCGCCGTTTTCCAGCACCACCGCCAGGGCAATGTCGGGCCGGTCCGGGTCCTGGCCGTCGGTGAAGGCCACGAACCAGGCGTGGGGTTCGACGCCGGGCAGGGTCTCGGCCGTGCCGGTTTTCCCATAGGTGGGAATGGGCCAGTTGAGGAAGACATGATGCGCGGTGCCGTCGGGGTGGTTCACCACCTGGAACATGCCTTCCCGGATGGCGGCCAAGGTCTCGGGCTTGATGGGCAGGGTGCCTTGTTCTTCCACCTGGAACTGGGTGACGATGTTGCCGTCCGCGTCCACCGCGCGTTCCACCAGCTGGGGCCGCAGCAGCCGCCCGCCGTTGCCGATGGCGGCCACCAGGCGCGCGATTTGCAACGGCGTGGTCAAAATGTCGCCCTGGCCAATGGCCTGGTTGACCGCGTCGAAGGGCGACTGGGGCAGGGGGATTTGCCCGGCCTCTTCCTCGATTTCGATGCCCGTGGGCTGCCCCAGGCCGAACCCCAACGCCATGTCGTGCACTGCGGTGGTGAAGCCCTGGTTGTACATGGCCAGGCCCACATGCCAGAAGAAGGGGTTGCACGACCGCCGCAGCCCGCCGATGATGTTCAGAGGCCCGCTGGGGGGCAAATCATACTTCAGGGTCCAGTCGGTGAGGGTGATGCCCCGCAGTTCGGTGAATTCGTAGCCGCAGTCGTAGATGTAGTTCAGGTCCACCACGCCGGTTTCCAGAGCCGCGGCCATGGTCACCAGCTTGAACACCGACCCCGGCGGATATTGCCCCTGCGCGGCCCGGTTGAGCAGCGGGTTGCGCGGGTCCTGGAAGATGCGCTGCAATTCAGCCTGGCTGTTGTAGTTGTTGGGCTCGAACGCGTTGGGGTTGAAGCCCGGCCGGGAGCACATGGCCAGCACCCGGCCCGTGTCGCGTTCCAGCACTACAGCCGCGCCGGCCGCAAAATCTTTGATGGCGAAGCAGGTCCAGCGCTGCAGGTCCAGGTCCAGGGTGCTGTAGAGGGTGCCGGGCAGGCCGGGGTCGGCCTGGCCTAAGGTGGCCACCACCTCCTGG
>JALSPJ010000179.1 GCA_026985995.1 Anaerolineales bacterium | reverse complement strand
GCTGGCCCGCTACCGGGAAGAAGCCGCCACGCTGCGCAGGCAGCTGGGTGGGTAAACCAGGGCCGGGGAAGGGAAACCCTTCCCCGGTTTTCTTTTTGGGTATGCGTCTGAGTTTGGGGTTTGTTAGCGGCTTTTCTTCACGGGGCCTTGTAAGCGATGAGCCAAACTGTCGGCACACCATGCAGGCGGCGGGGGTGAAAGCCAAGCACGCCGGCTTGTAGCACGCGGAGCCCGGCTTTTTCCAGCAGCGCGCGCCAGGTTTCTTTATCGCTCGCTCTACGGCTCCCACGCATCATGCACAATCGCCACTAAGCACCAGGTACCGGGCAGGCCCTCGGGCAAGGCCGCGCCGGGCATGAAGACCAAGCGCAAGCTACGCCAATCCAGCCCGCCGTAGGTCACACTGCCCGGCAGGTGGAATTCTACCACACGCGAGCCCGGGAAGACCTGCGCGTGATTGTCCACCGTGTTCCCCGGGCCGCGGCGCACATCGAGCCCCGCCTGGCCCTGCTCCCAATACGGCCCGTCGTACACATAGCGCGCCGCATACGCGGCAAAGGAGAGCACAATGGGCCGGCCCGAGCCGGCTTCCACGCCCCACACCCGGGGCGCCGGGTCCCGGGGTAGGCCGGCCAGCGCGCTCGCCGCCACCCACACATCGCCGTCGTCGAGGTAGGCATCGGGCGAGAAGCGCAGGCCGGCCTTGGGATGCACGAAGTCGGCCACCAAATCCCAGCGGTGGGCGCACAGCGCGCACAGCACCTGCACCCCGGCCCGGGCCAGGGCTTCCTCCTCGGCGGTGCGGGGGGCCAGGGCCTGCAACAGGCGTTCGCGGCCCTCACACGCCAGGTCCCACCGCCGGGCGATGGGCGTGGGGCTGGCCGAGGCCGGGGGCTGCCGCATCGCGGCGCGAGCCCGCCCGGTCTTCGGGCCTTCCCCCACACACGCGGCCAGCAGCGCCACCACCAGGGCCGCAGCCGCCGCCCAGGCCCTACGCGAACATGCGCACCACATGCCCCAGCGCCTCGACGAGGCGGTCGATGTCGGCGCGGGTGTTGTAGAAATAGAGCCCGGCCCGCGCGCTGGCCGGCACGCCAAAATGCCGGTGCAGGGGTTGCGCGCAATGGTGCCCGGCCCGCACGGCCACGCCGTAGTGGTCCAGCACCTGGGCCACATCGTGGGGGTGGGCCGCGTCGAGCCAGAAGGCGAACACCGCGCCGCGGCTTTCCATGGTGGTGGGGCCCAGCAGGCGCAGGCCGGGCACTTCGGCCAGCCGGGCCAAGGCATACGCACCCAGCTCCTGCTCGTAGGCGTGCAGGCGTTCCATGCCCAGGGTCTGCAAATAGTCGATGGCCGCGGCCCAACCCACGGCTTCGGCAATGGGCGGTGTGCCGGCCTCGAACCTGGCCGGGGGCTCCGCGGGGGCAAAGCCTTCCAGGGTCACCCGGCGAATCATGCCGCCGCCGCCCAGAAAGGGCTGCATGGTTTCGAGCACCTCGCGGCGGGCGTAGAGCGCACCAATGCCGCTGGGGCCCAGCATTTTGTGGGCCGAGACCGCGTAGAAATCGACTTCCAGCGCGGCCACATGGAGGGGCAAATGGGGCGCGGCCTGCGCGCCGTCGAGCAGCACCCGGGCGCCGGCCTGGCGGGCCGCGCGCACCATGTCGGCCACCGGGGGCACCACGCCCGTCACATTCGACATGTGGGTCAGGGCCACCAGGCGGGGCCCCTGGGCCAGCAGCCGGTGGAACGCGTCCAGGTCCAGGCGGCCTTCACCATCGACGGGCACGAAGGCCAGGCGCACGCCCCGTTCCGCGGCCAGTATGTGCCAGGGCACGATATTGGCGTGATGCTCGGCCTGGGTGAGCACGATGAGGTCCCCGCGGCGCAGGTGGGCCCGGGCCCAGGCGTGGGCCACCAGGTTGATGGCCTCGGTGGCGTTGCGCACGAAGATGATTTCTTCGGCCTCGTGCGCGCCCAGGAAGAGGGCTACCTTTTGCCGGGCTTCCTCATAGGCCGCGGTAGCCTCTTCGGCCAGGGTGTGAATGCCCCGGTGGATGTTGGCGTAGTGATGCAAGTAGAAATCAGCCAGGCGTTCGACCACCTGACGGGGTTTGAGGCTGCTGGCCGTGGAATCCAGATACACCAGAGGCACGCCGGGCCGCACTTCCCGCTGCAGGGTGGGGAAGTCGGCGCGCACGGTTTGGGGGTCAAAGGCAGCGCGCATAGCTTCTCCTTGGCCTGTTCAGCCGCGGCGCCGGCGTCGGCGACGCAGGGGGCGAATTTGCTCCGAAGTTTGCGGCAGCCACAGCACCTGGTCGGGGATGAGCCAGCCGTGGGTCAGATAGACGGGGCGGTTGAATTGCACCGCGACCATCTTGTAATCGGCCTGCACCACCACGCCCTCCAGCCAATCCCGCACCCGCTCCCCCTGGTCGTTGTCGTGGTCGCACAGCACTTCCACCCGGTCGCCGACCTCGAAGCGCGGCTGGTTCTGGGGCGTGGGTCGCAAATATCCTCGTTCCGCCATGGTCGCCTCCATGGGGTTGGGGTTCAATGCGAGGGTGTCGCCTTCCTTTATTGTACCCGGCTGGCAAGGGCCGGACGCATCCAACACGCGGTGCAGGCCGGGGTTCCACAGAGCCCGGCTCAGCGCCCTTGCCAGCGGGGCTGGCGCTTGTTCAAAAACGCGTCCATGCCTTCGCTTTGGTCCTCGCTGGCGAAGAGCAGGTAGAACAGCCGGCGCTCATAGGCCAGGCCCGCGCTCAGGGTGCTTTCCAGCGCGTAATTGACGGCCTCTTTGCCCAAGCGCACGGCCACGGGCGCGCGCTGGGCAATGGCCTGGGCCAGTTTGAGGGCCTCGTCGAGATACTGTTCGGTGGGCACCACCCGGTTGACCAGGCCGAAGCGGGCCGCTTCTTCCGCGGTCAGGCGGCGGTCGTTGAGCACCATCTCCATGGCCAGATATTTCCCCACCGTGCGGGTGAGGCGCTGGGTGCCCCCCGCGCCGGGAATGACGCCCAAATTGATTTCGGGCTGGCCGAAGCGCGCGTTTTCCGCGGCCACAATCATGTCGCAGGCCATGGCCAGCTCGAAGCCGCCGCCCAGGGCCCAGCCGGCCACCGCGGCAATCACCGGCTTGCGCACGGCCTGCAGGCGGTCGAACAGGTCCACATAACCGCTCAGCAGCATGTCCATCGCGCTGGCCTGGCTCATGGCCTTGATGTCCGCGCCGGCCGCGAAGATCTTTTCCGAGCCGGTGATGACGATGGCGCCCACTTCGGGGTCCGCGTCCAGCGCGGCCAGCGCGTCCATCAGTTGGGCCAGCAGTTCGGGGCTGAGCGCGTTGTAGGCCTTGGGGTTGTTCAGCCGCACCAGGCCCACCCGGTCGTGTTTTTCCACCAGCACCAGGGGGGTCTCGGTCATGGGGTTCCTCCTTTGGGGGAAAGGCTCCGCGCGGGCCGGCCGCGCGCCCCGTGGCCCGCGGCCCGAACCCGGCGTTGCTTCTTCAGGCCAGGCCAATGCGCGGCAGCTGGCCCTGCAGCAAGCGGCGGGCGATGACCAGGCGCTGGATTTCGCTGGTGCCCTCGCCGATGGTCATCAGCCGCACATCCCGATACAGGCGCTCCACCGGATATTCCCGGCTGTAGCCGTAGCCGCCGTGGATTTGGATGGCGTCGCGGGCCACTTTTTCGGCCATTTCGGTGGCGAAAAGCTTGGCCATAGCCGCGGCCTGGGCGAAGGGTTGGCCCTGGTCCTTGAGCCAGGCCGCGTAATAGACCATGAGCCGGGCCGCGTGGATGGCCGTGGCCATATCGGCCAGCATGAACTGAATGGCCTGGAAGTGGGCGATGGGCTGGCCGAAGGCCTGACGCTCCTGCGCGTAGCGTTGGGCTTCCTCGAACGCGGCCTGGGCCACGCCCACCGAAAGCGCGGCGATACCGATGCGGCCGCCGTCCAAAATTTCCAGGGTTTGGTGCAGGCCGCGGCCCTCCTGGCCCAGCAGCGCGTCTTCGGGCAGGCGCACCCGGTCGAAGGTGAGCGCGTGGCTGTGGCTGGTGCCTAAGCCCATCTTGCGCTCCGGCGGGCCCACATGCAGGCCCTCCGCGTCTCGGGGCACGATGAACATGCTCAGGGCCTTGCTGGAACGCTCGGGCCGGGTGCGGGCCAGCACCACGATGAACGCGGCCGCGTCCGCGTTGGTAATCCACATTTTTTGGCCCTGCAGCACCCAGCCTTCGGCCGTGCGCTCGGCCCGGGTTTGAATGCCTTGCAGGTCCGAACCGGCCTGGGGCTCGGTGAGGGCCAGCGCGGCCAGGCGCTCGCCGGTGACCGCCCGCGGCAGCCAGGTGCGCTTTTGTTCCTCGGTGCCAAAGCGCACCACCGGCTCCAGGCCTAAGCAGTTGTGGGCTTCCACGGTCAGCGCGGTGCCCGGGTCGCCCCAGCCCAGGGCCTCCAGGGCCACGGCCTGGGCCAGGGTGTCCAGCTCGCTGCCGCCGTAGGCCTCGGGCACGGTCATGCCCATTAAGCCGAACGCGCCGCCTTTACGCAGCGCGTCCCAATGCAATGCGTGTTGTTCGGCCAAAGCCGCGGCCTGGGGCCGCACTTCCTTGGCCGCGAAGTCGAGCACCGCGTCGCGCCACATGCGCAATTCATCGGAAAGGGCAAAGTCCATGCGCGTCGCTCCTCACGGGGGGAAGGGTGGCGAACAAGGGCCCTTTGATTATAACCCAGGCCGGGGCTCCGGCTGCGCCTAAGAACGAAACCGTGAATGCCCGCGGCTGAAAAAGAGCAGTGAGCGGTGAGGGAGCAAGGAGCAAGTGTGCCCCTTGCCAACTTCCAACTACCAACCTCTAACTCCCAACCACCTCCCCCTTGACAAACCACCCCGGCACCGTTATACTGGGTATGTACAATGATACAATTGAGGGCGCAGCATGAGCAAAGCACAGGCGTCGTTCCCCTGGAAAGTGGATTTGCGGCTGCCCCAGCCGGCCCACGAGCAGATTTATCGCCAGGCCCGGGCCGCGATTTTGAGCGGTGTGTGGCCGCCGGGCACCGTGCTGCCGCCGGTGCGGGAAGCCGCGGCCGCGCTGGGGGTGCATTTCAACACCGTGGCCCGGGCCTACCGCCGCCTGGCCCGGGAGGGCTGGGTGGTCTCGCGGCCGGGCCGGGGCACCGTGGTGCAGGCGCCTGCTCGGGCGGCCCACTGGCAGGCCGAGGCCCTGGACGATTTGGCCCGCCGTTATGTCACCCAGGCCCGCTGGTTGGGCTTTGGCCCGGCCGAGATGTTGGCCGCGGTGCAGCGGGCGTTGGACCAAACGGCCCCCGCCGAGCCCCCTCAAGACGCGGCGGGGGAACCTTCGACAAGCGCAGCAGGAGGTGAGTCATGATGCGTTTTCCGCGCTGGGCGTATGTGAGCACTGTGTTGCTGGTGGCCCTGACCTGGATGATGACCGGGGCCGTGTATGCCCGCTTGCCGGACCCCATGGCCGTGCATTGGGGCCCGGCCGGCGCGGCCGATGGCTTCGCCCCCCGGATTTGGGGCGCCTGGTTCGGCCCGGCGCTGTTGACCGCGCTGGCGGCGCTGCTGTTGGGGCTGGTTCCCCTGCTGGAGCCGTGGCAGCACAACCTGCGCCGCTTTCGCGGGGCCTACGCGGGGGTGGCGCTGGGGCTGTTGCTGTTCATCGCCCTGGTGCAGGGCTGGGTGCTGGCCTGGAATTTGGGCTGGCGGGGCGATGTGCGGCGTTTCCTGGCCCTGCTGTTCGTGTTCCTGAATGCCGGGGTGGCCTGGGCCCTGCCCCGGGCGCGGCCCAACTGGTTCTTCGGCATTCGCACGCCGTGGACCCTGAGCAGCCCCCGGGTGTGGCACGAGACCCATCGCGCCGGGGCGGTGGTGTTTGGCCTGGCTGCGGTCCTGAGCCTGGTCGCGGTGGTGTGGCCAAGCGCGCTGTTGGCGATGGTGGCCTGGCTGCTGCTGGGCAATGTGGGGCTCACGGTATACGCCGCGCTGCGCTACCGACGCCTGGCCCGGGAAACCGCGGCCTGAGTTCCACAAGCCGCGACGCGTTGCCACGCGGCCCGGGGCGCCTGGGAGGCCCCCGGGCTGTGTTGTTGTTGCGCCCTGCCCGGGCCGGCGCGGAGGTTTCATGTGAAACATCGCCAGGCCGCGCGGCCTTCCCGCGCCTGCTGCTTGTGTGGTATGATGCCCCGCGAGTATGCCCTGCTCGGAGGCGCCCCCGTCGGCGTCGTGGCCTTGCCCCCGGAGGTGACGCCTTGCCCCGGCCCGAGCCCCACGCCCTGCTCCGCGCCTACCGCCAGCGGGTGGCCCGCGCAACCCGCACGGTGGACCTGCGCGGCCTGCCCGAACCCGTGGGCCGCGACGGTCGGCGCCTGGCCCTGGACATGCCCCTGGACCGGGTGTACATTCGCCTGCAGGCCGTCGCTGAGGTCCAGGCCCGCCGCAGCGAGGCGGAAGAGGCGCAGCGCCTGACCGAAGAAGCCCGGTCGGGCGAGCCCCACCCCACGACCGCCGGAACGCCCGGCCTTTTAGACCGTCTGTTGGGCCGGGCCGCGGCCGCGGAAGAGGCCCGCCCCACCGCCCGCCTCTCCCCGCTGAGCGTGCTGCGCACCTTAGGCGAGCACCTCTACCGCCGGGGCGAGACCTACGCAACGGCCCAGCGCCCCGACCCCGTAGACCCCGAAGCCGCGCTGCAGGAGCACGACCGGCTGGTCATCCTGGGCGCGCCGGGCGCCGGCAAATCTACCCTCTTGCGCTACCTGGCCCGCCGGGCCGCCCGAGACCCCGACGGGCCCCTCCCTATTCTGGTGCCCCTGGGCGAGTACGCGGCTGCCCTCAGCCTGGGGCAGGCAACTTCGCTGCGGGACTTTGCCATAGCGCGGGCCGCGGCCGGGGACCCGGCCCTGCATGCCGCCCTGGCCGAGGTCGTGGCCCAGGGCCGCGCCCTCTGGCTGGTGGACGCCTTAGACGAGGCCCGGGAATTCCGCGCCCGCGCCGCCCGCGAGGCCGCGGCCCTGCCGGGCCAGCTGGTGCTCACCTCCCGGCCCGTGGGCTACGAGCGGCCCGTGGAACTGGCCCACCTGCCCCACTACGAAATCCTGCCCCTGGAAGTCGAGGCCGCCCGGGATTTTCTGCGCCGCTGGTTCACCGTGTTGGCCGAACGCCGGGGCGCGGACGCGTCCTGGGTCGAGCAGCGAGTGGCCTGGCTGGAGAGCGAACTGGCGCGCCGCCCCCGGCTGCGGCCCCTGGCCCGCAACCCCTTGCTGCTCACCTTCCTGGTCCTGCTGGCCGGCGAGGAACCGGCCCGGGAACTGCCCGCCACCCGCGCCGGGCTGTACGCGGCCTATCTGCAGGAACTGCTGCTTACCTGGGAAGCCCGGCGCCGTGAGCAGAGCGGCCGCGAACTGCGCCTGGGCCCCCTGGAAGGCGAGGCGGCCCGCCAGGCCGCGCTGCAGGGCGTGCACCTGCTGGGCTGGCGGCTGCACTGGATGTACTTCGCCGGTCGGGGCAAGGCCCTGCCCACCCGCGAGGCCCTGGTGAACTATCTCACCGAGGCCCTGCCCAGGGCCTTCCCCGAAGCCCGGGCCCTGCCCCAGGCCGAGCGCCGCAACCTGGCCGCGGCCGTGGTCGCTTTTTGGGAGGAGGCCGGCCTGTTCGTCCACTGGTATCTGCAAGGGCAGGACCTCCTGACCTTCCGTCACCTGACCTTTCAGGAGTACGCCGCGGCCCGAGTACTGGCCGACCTGTGGGACCAGGGCGGCGAGGCCCGGAAGCGGGCCTGGGCCTTCCTCAAGCCCCGGCTGCATCACCCGGCCTGGCGGGAGGTGTTGCTCCTTCTGGCCGGCATGCTGAAGAACGCGACCGGGCTGACCCGCCGGGTGCGCACCGCCCGCAGTCCCTATGAGGGGGAACTGCTGCGAGACCACCAACTGGCCGCGGCCCTGGTGGGCGAGGGCGCGAAGGTGGCCGAAAAGGAAATCCGAAACCTGGTGCGGGCGCTGCGCCGTCCCCTGGCCCCCTGGCGGCAGGCGGCCTTTTGGGTGGGCTACACTTCTCCTCTCCTCGTCCTGTTTCTCTGGGGCTTGTTTTGGCCCTGGGGGCGCTGGCCCTGGTGGGCGGCTTTAGGGGCCGATGGAGTATGGCTGGTCGCGTGGTGGCGTGGATTGGCCGCTCCCTACATTCAGGCCTGGTACGGCCTGCTCTGGCGCCGCATAGGGCTGCCCCTTTCTTCCTGGCGGATGCGGGCCGTGCAGGCCCTGGCTGGGCTGGGCCGGGAAGCCGTGCCCGGGCTCCTGGAGGCTCTGGAAGATGAAGATACGGAGGTGCGCCAGGCCGCGGCCAAGGCCTTGGGGCGCATCGGCGACGTCCGGGCCGTGCTCGCTCTCCTCCGCGCCCTGGGGGATGAGTCGAAGTGGGTGCGCTGGGCCGCGGCCGAGGCCCTGGGGCACATCGGCGACGCCCGGGCCGTGCCCGCCCTCCTTCGCGCCCTGGAGAATGAGTCGCTACAGGTGCGCTGGGCCGCGGCCTGGGCTCTGGGGCGCATCGGCGACGCCCGAGCCGTGCCCGCCCTCCTCCGCGCCCTGGGAGATACAGATGAAGACGTGCGCGCGGCCGCGGCCGAGGCTCTGGGGCGCATCGGCGATGCCCGGGCCGTGCCCGCCCTCCTCCGCGCCCTGGCGGATGAAGATTGGCCGGTGCGCGCGGCCGCGGCCCGGGCCTTGGGGCGCATCGGCGACACCCAGGCCGTGCCCGCCCTCCTTCGCGCCCTGGGGGATGAGACCTGGTGGGTGCGCTGGGCCGCGGCCGAGGCTCTGGGGCGCATCGGCGACGCGGGGGCCGTGCCCGCCCTCCTTCGCGCCCTGGAGAATGAGTCGCTACAGGTGCGCTGGGCCGCGACCGAGGCCCTGGGGCACATCGGCGACGCCCGGGCCGTGCCCGCCCTCCTTCGCGCCCTGGAGAATGAGTCGCTACAGGTGCGCTGGGCCGCGGCCTGGGCCCTGGGGCGCATCGGTGACGCCCGGTCTGTGCCCGCCCTCCTCCGCGCCCTGGGGGATGAGTCGCGGAGGGTGCGCCGGGCCGCGGCCGAGGCCTTGGGGGAACTGGCCGAGGGCCTCGCCGAGCCTGACACGGCCCACCGCGTGGCCCGCGCCCTGTGGTGGCGGTTGACGGATGGGAGCGCAATGGTGCGAGAAGCCGCGTACGCTGCGCTGCAGGCCGTGGTGGCCCGCTGGACCGAGCTGACCGTGGCCGCGCTGCCCCAGCAGGACCCGCTCCGGCCCTGGCCCGCGCCCCGGTGGCGGCGGGTTGTGCGCTGGGGGCTGTACGGCCTGGCGGCCCTGCTGCTCTTCGCGGCCGGCAGCCTCTTGCTGCTGCTGGCCGAACCCACCAAAGC
>JALSPJ010000178.1 GCA_026985995.1 Anaerolineales bacterium | reverse complement strand
CCTGGCCGCGTTGCGGGCCGGGCAGTTCGCCTGGGCCAACACCGCGACTTTGGACGCCACCGGCCTGGTGCGCTGGATCCCCGAGGGCTACCAATGGAACACGGACCTGTTCCTGGCCGACGGTTCCGTGCCCCGGGAGGTGCTGCCCATCCAGGACCCCACCAGTCAAAACTGCGCCTTGTGCCATGGCGTGGTGCAGGCCAAGGGTGACAACGAACCCCTCATCATTCGCCCCGGCGATTTGCAGCAGTGGGAAACCGCGACCACGGGCCAGGTGTTTGCCGCGGACCGCATTAGCGAAAGCGGCATGAACATTTTGGGCAAGTCCGAGCTGCAGCGGGCCTGGGATGTGCACGCGGAGCGGGATGTGCAGTGCAACGACTGCCACCATTCCCTCAACAACCCGGCTTACAGGGAAGAATGGGAGGACCGGCCCCGTTATTTGACCTATGACCCCCGCCGGGTAGAAATTGGCGATTATTTGCTGCGGCCCGACCACGACTTCGCCCGGGGGTATAGCAGCCAGTATTGGGTGGACCCCGAATCGCAAGGCACGGTGCGGGCCTGCACCGATTGCCACGACGCGCGGGCTTCTCACGAAGATTGGCTGCCCTACACCGAGCGCCACATGATGGAGCTGGCCTGTGAGAGCTGCCATGTGCCCCAGGTCTACGCGCCGGCCCTGGCCCAGGTGGATTGGACCGTGGTGCTGCCCGACGGCCAGCCCCGGCGCATTCTGCGGGGCATTCAGGGCGGCACGGACCCGGTGCACGATGAAATCGTGGGCTTCGAGCCCGTGGCGTTGCTGAAGACCACGCCCGACGGCGCGCAAAAGTGGGCGCCGTATAACCTCATCGGCGTGTGGTATTGGGTCTACGGCGACCCGCCCAAGCCGGTTCCCCAGCATTTGCTGCGGGCCGCGTATTTGGGCCCCGATGGTTACCGCGACGATGTGGTGGCCGCCTTCGACGTTAACGGCGATGGCCAGCTGAGCCGCGCGGAGCTGCGCCTGGATAACGACGCGAAGGTGCAGCACATTGCAGACAACCTCAAGCGCTTGGGGCTGGAAAACCCCCGGGTGAGCGGCGAAGTGATGGCCTTCAGCATCAACCACACCATCGCGGACCACAACTGGGCCGTGCGCGATTGTCAATCGTGCCACAGCGAATCGTCGCGGCTGGCCGAGCCCATGCAGGTGGCCTGGTATGTGCCCGCGGGGGTGGATGCCCTCAGCGTGGAGCACAACGCGTATGTCACCTTCCCTGGCACCTGGGAGCGCACCGACGCGGGGCTGTTCTTCCGCCCGCAACCCCGGGAGGCCGGGTATTACCTCTTCGGCCATTCGTCCTACCCGTGGATTGATTGGCTGGGCGCGCTCATGAGCCTGGGCGCGCTGCTGGGTGTGGTGGTGCACGGCGGGCTGCGCCTGGTGAGCAGCCTGAAGGCCGCGCGCCGGGCCGAGGCCCAGGGCCACGCCGCGCTGCACCGGGAATACATGTACGGCTTCTACGAGCGGCTGTGGCACTGGGTGCAGGCCGTGGTCATCATCCTGCTCATCTTCACCGGCCTGGTGGTGCACCGGCCCGAAACCTTCGGCGGCTGGATAGACTTCCCCGTGGCGGTGCGGATGCACAACATTTTGGCCATCATTTTGGTGGCCAATGCGGCCCTGGCCCTGTTCTATCACCTGGCCAGCGGCGAAATTCGGCAATTCGTGCCGCAGCCCAGGGGCTTTTTCAACCAGGCCATTTTGCAGGCCCAGTATTACCTGCGAGGCATCTTCAAGGGTGAGCCGCACCCCTTCGAGAAGAGCCCGCGGCGCAAGTTGAACCCCCTGCAGCAAATCACTTACTTCGGCTTGCTGAATGTGCTGTTGCCGCTGCAGGTCGTTACGGGGCTGTTCATGTTCGGCGCGCAGCTGCGGCCCGATTTGGCCGACAAGCTGGGTGGGCTGCGCTTCCTGGCCCCGCTGCACACACTGACCGCGTGGGCCTTCGCGGCCTTCGTCATCATGCATGTGTACCTCACCACCACCGGGCCCACGCCTACGGCCTACATCAAGGCCATGGTCACCGGCTGGGAAGAGGTGGAAGCCCACCCCCACGAGACGGCGGACACCCCCCAGGCTGAGGCCTGACGACCACCCGGCTGGGGAACGCGCCATGCCGCGCGTTCCCCGGCCACCCCAAGCTCTCAGGAGGCGACGATGAGCGCGACTTCTCCGGCCCCGGCCA
>JALSPJ010000177.1 GCA_026985995.1 Anaerolineales bacterium | reverse complement strand
CCGCGGGGTTCGCATCCGCGGCCTCGCGGGGCGGCAGCGCGGGGCGCAGGCGCTCCAGCTGCAGGCCCCGCAGCGCGGTTTCCCAGGGCAGGGCCGCGCGCGGGTTGACCACCAGCCAGCCCAGGGCCAGGGCTGTGCGGGCCGCGGCCCGCTGGGTGAGGGGCGTTTGGCCCCAAGTCTGGTAGGGTACCCCGGCCCGGTCCAGGGCTTCCACTAAAGGGGGCAGCTGGGCCCGGGTGCGGAACAGCACCGCGATGTCGCCAAAGGCGAAGCGGGCCGATTCGGTGCCTTCCACCCGCCCCGAATCGACGGAAAAGTAACTGGTGCCGCCCACCAGGCGTTCGATTTGGTGCACCACATACTCGGCCTCGGCCCGGTCCGTGGCCGCGGTGTGCACTTCCACCTGCACCGCTTCGGCAAAAGTAGCGACGAGGTCATGGGCCGCGGCGCCGGCCTGGCCCCGCAGCAGGTCTTGCGCGGCGCGCAAAATGGCCGCCGCGGAGCGGTAATTGCGCCGTAAGCGCACCACCCGCGCGGGCTGAAAATCTTGGGGAAAGGCCTGGAAATAGCGCGGACTGGCGCCACGGAAGCCGTAGATGGCCTGGTCCGGGTCGCCGATGGCGCAGAGATTGGCCTGGGGCCCCACCAGCAGGCGCAGCAGGCGATATTGCACCGCGTTGATGTCCTGATACTCGTCCACCGCCAGCCAGCGATAGCGGCCGTGCACCTGGGCCCGCACCTCGGGGTGCTCGGCCAGCAGGCGCACGGCCAGGGCCAACAAGTCGCCGTAATCCACCGCGCCGGCGGCCCGCAGCGCGGCGTGGTAGGCGTGCCAGTGGGGCGGCAACGCGTCGGCCGGGGGCGTTTCGCCGCCGCGTTTGAGGGCCTGCATGCGCTCGTAGAGGGCCTGGCGCTGCCGCGCGCTCAGGTCCGGCGCAATGCGGCGCAGCAGCTCCAGCGCATCCGCGTCGGTGGCGATGACGAAATCGGGCGGCAGGCCCAGCCGCGGCGCGTGTTCCCGCAGCAGGCGGGCGGCAAAAGCGTGAAAAGTGGCCACCGTGGCCCGGGAAGCGGCCTCGGGGCCCAACCAGGCGGCCAGACGCTGGCGCATTTCGGCCGCGGCCCGGTTGGTGAAGGTGATGGCCAGCAGGTTTTCGGGCTCGCCGCGGCCGGTGCGCACAATGTAAGCCAGTCGCGCGGTGAGGGTGCGGGTTTTGCCCGTGCCGGGCCCGGCCACGATGAGCAGGTGATGGTCCAAGGTGCGCACCGCGGCCCGCTGCTCGGGGTTGAGCGCGGCCAGCAGGTCCCCGGCGGGGTCGTCGGCGGGTGGGGGCGGCGGGGCTTCCGCGGGGGGAACCGGCGCGGGGGGCGGCGGGGGCGCTTCGGCCACCCGGCGGGTTGGGGCCGGGGGGTCGGGTGGGGTCGGCGGGGGCGGCGTTTGGGGAACCGGCGCGTCGGCCGGGTCTGTGGGTTCCCCAAACAAGGGCAGGGGGTTGGCCAGGCGCGGGGTGTTGGCGCCGGCGAAGACACGAATGATGCCGAATTCGCCGTCGTAGCCCGGCTCCACCAGCACCTGGCCGCGGCGCATCCGGCCAATGCCCTCGGCCAGCCGGGGGCCCCCGACCCGGGCGATGTCTTCCAGGGGCAGGTCGAGCAAAATGGCGAATTCGGGCCCCAGCCCGGCCAGCAGGCGTTCGTACTCCCGGTTCACCCGCTTGCTGGTGGCGCTGCGCACGCCTAAGAGCTCGGCCAGCACCTCGGGCAGGGGCACCAGGCTGTGGTAGGGCAGCGCGTTGGGCTTGACCGCGCCCTCGGGTCGGTCGGCCAGCTCTTCCACCCGGTGCAACACGCCCACGGTCACCGGCTTGCCGCACACCGGGCAACGCCCGCCGTGGGCCAGGGTTTCGACCGGCTTCCAGCGCACGCCGCACTTGCGATGGCCGTCGTAGTGATATTTGCCCTCTTCGGGGAAGAACTCCACCGTGCCCAACATGCGCTGGGGGTCGCCGCTGCGCAGCGCGTCGAAGAGCGCGTCGTAGCTCAGCTCCGTGTCGAGCAGGTTGGCTTCCCGGCCCAGCTTGCGGGGCGAGTGCGCGTCGGAGTTGGAAACCAGGGTGTAGCGGTCCAGCGCGGAAACGCGCCAGTTCATGGGCGGGTCCGACGAAAGGCCGGTTTCCAGGGCGAAGATGTGGGGGGTGAGGTCCGCGAAGCAGGCCTCGACGCTGTCGAAGCCC
>JALSPJ010000176.1 GCA_026985995.1 Anaerolineales bacterium | reverse complement strand
TAAGGATTTGCGCATTTCGCCCGACGGCCAATGGGTGGTGTATGTGGTTGAGCGGGTGGACCGCAAGACCGAGAAGAAGTACACCAACCTGTGGCTGGCGCCCACCCGGGGCGGGCGGCCCAAGCCCTTTACCACCGGTGACCACAACGACACCATGCCCCGCTGGTCCCCCGATGGCAAGACCATTGCCTTTGTTTCGAACCGCGACGACGAAAAGCAGCCCCAGGTGTATCTCATCCCCGTCGATGGGGGCGAGGCCCGCCGCCTGACCGACCTGCAGGGCCAGATTGGCGCGCTGGCCTGGGCCCCCGACGGTCGGCGGCTGGTGTTGCAGTTCCGCAAGAAGGACCCCGAGCAGCGGGCACTGGAGCAGGACGAGCGGCGGAAGAAGCTGGGCTTGGTGGAGCGTCGGGTGACCCGGCTGTTTTACAAGCTCGACGGCGCGGGGTTTTTGCCCGCGGAGCGCTGGCACTTGTGGGTGGTGGAAGTGCCCTCGGGCCGGGCCCGGCAGCTGACCGACGGCCCCGTGCACGACGAGCTGGACCCAACCTGGAGCCCCGATGGCCAATGGATTGTGTTCGTTTCCAACCGCCAGCCCGACCCGGACCGGGAGCCCGACGCGGTGGACCTGTGGCGCATTCCCGCCGCGGGGGGCGACATGGAACGCATTCCCACGCCTTATGGGCCCAAGCACAGCCCCGCGGTGTCGCCCGACGGCCGCTTCATCGCCTATTATGGCCGTGAGGGCCGGGGCGAATGGTGGCGCAACCAATCGCTGTGGGTGGTGCCCTGGGAAGGCGGCCCGGCCCGCAACCTGACGGCCGGCTACGACCTGCACGCCGCGGTAGACATTCTCAACGACATCATCGGCGCGTGGGCCACCCCGCGGCCCCTGTGGACGCCCGACAGCAGCGCGCTCTACTTCCCTGCCGCGGAGCAGGGCCGGGTGCGGGTGCATCGGGTGAACCGCGACGGCACCAACCTGGGCCTCGTGGTGGACCGGGCCGGCGCGGTGGGCTTTTTCGACCTCGACGCGGCCGGGCAACGCTTGGCGTATTTCTTCGGCACTTTCACCGACCCCGGCCAGGTGTGGGTGCGGAACCTGACCACGGGCCGAGACCGCCGCCTGACCCGCCTGAACCGCTGGCTGCAGCAGGTGGAACTGGGTACCATCGAAGCCGCCTGGGTGCCCAGTGACGATGGCTATCCGGTGCACGGCTGGATTTTGAAGCCCCCGGGCTTCGACCCGCAGCAGCGCTACCCGGCCATTTTGGAAATCCACGGCGGCCCGCAAACCCAATATGGCGAAGCCTTCATGCACGAGTTTTATTTGCTGGCCGCCCAGGGCTGGGTGGTGGCTTTCAGCAACCCCCGGGGCGGACGGGGGTACGGCGAAGCGCACACCAAGGCCATTTGGGGCGATTGGGGCTCTTACGATTATCAGGACCTGATGGCCTGGGCCGAGCACCTGGCCCAATTGCCTTTTGTGGACGAAACCCGCTTAGGGGTGACGGGCGGCAGTTACGGCGGCTTCATGACCTTGTGGATTATCGGCCACACGCAGCGCTTCAAGGCCGCGGTGGCCCAGCGGGTGGTGAGCAATTTCATCAGCATGTGGGGCACCAGCGATTTCAACTGGGCCTTTCAGTATCCCTTGGGAGGGAAACCACCCTGGGAGGATTTGGAGCACTACTGGAAGCACTCGCCGGTGGCCTATTTGCCCCAGGCCCGCACGCCCACGCTCATCATTCACAGCGAACAGGACCACCGCACGCCCATCGAGCAGGGCGAGCAGGCTTTCGTCATCCTCAAATATCAGGGCGTGCCCACCGAGATGGTGCGCTTCCCCGACGAGCCCCACGGCCTGAGCCGGGTGGGGCGCACGGACCGGCGCATTGCCCGGCTGCGGCACATTGTGCGTTGGTTCCGAGAATATTTGTGAGGGGGTGGAAGTTAGTGGTTGGTGGTTGGTGGGTGGGTGGTGGGTGGAGGTTAGAGGTTAGAGGTTGGTGGGTGGTGGGTGGTAGGTGGCGCGCGGAGACGCGGGGCTCGACGCGCGGTGCGGCTTTGTCGCGTGCTATGTCCCGCTCTTTTTCCGTGTCTATCCGTGTTTTTCCGTGGTTTTTGTCTAATCCGCGTTCACCCGCGGCTTCACGCCTGGGCGACCTGCCGGGTCGCCCCTACCGCGGCGGGCGCACCGCCATGCGCCCCTACCGTGCTCCCTGCTCCCTGCTGAC
>JALSPJ010000175.1 GCA_026985995.1 Anaerolineales bacterium | reverse complement strand
CGCGGATGAACACGGATAAACACGGAAGAACGACAGCATGGAGCAACGCGCGCCCCCGCCATCTTCCACCCACCACCTTCCAACCACCAACCACCAACCACCAACTTCCAACCTCAAACCTCTAACCTCTAACCTCTAACCTCTAACCTCTAACTTCCAACTACCCCCTCTGTGTTCTCCGTGTCCCCGTGTGAGCCTTCATCTGAAAACCAAAGCGGCACGAGCGTGCCGCGCGCCGCGGGGCCCCTTCAGCGTTGGCCGAAAAAGTCGGCCAGCAGCGCGGTGTAAGTCTCGGCCGCGTTCAAATAGGGAAAGTGCCCGACCCCCGTCAAAGTGTGCACTTCCGCGGTGGGATAAGTCGCCTTGAGCAGGGCCCGCAGCTCGGGTTCCACCAGCGGGTCATTGTCGGCTTCGATAATCATCACCTGCAGGCCCAACGCCGCGGGGTCCGCCGGCGGGAAGGGTTCCAACAGCGCCCGCGCCCGGGCCACGACCTGGGCCTTGCTCATGCGCCCATCGCTTTGTTCCAGCATGTAGGCCAGCACCAGCTCCGAGTATCCCGCGGCCGGGTAAATGCGCTCCTGAAAGCTGCGGCGAAAGATGCGCATAATCATCCATTCGGGCAGCAAGGGCAGCACCCGAATGAGGCGGCCGTTCTTTTGGCGTTGCAGCTCGTTGGGCGGGAAGGTGTTGCCCAGCACCACTTTCCCGTGCAGGCGGTCCGGGTGCGCGGCCATGAGGTATTGGGCCAGATAGCCGCCCAACGAAGTGCCCACGAAGTGGGCGCGCGCCACGCCTTCGGCGTCCATCACCGCCAGCACCCCCTGGGCCAGGCCTTCCAAAGTTTCCACCGGCGGGTAAGTGACGCTGATGACCCGATAGTAGGGGGCCAGGGCCAGCATTTGCTGCCACCAAATGTCGTAGGCCCCGGTCATGCCGTGCAGAAAGACGATGGTCTCGGGGCCTTGCCCCAAAGCCACATATTCCCAGGTGGCGCGGCCCACGGTGAGCTGTTGCGGCGGATGCTGGGCGCGAAAATCGAGCAGGGACCGGCGTACTTGCGGGTCGACCCGGCCGGCCAGTTCGTCAAAAGTGTGCCGCGGGCCGGGCCAGAGGTAGAAGAGTGCCACGGCCGCCAGGCCCAGGCTGAGCACGGCCGTACCGCGCGGGCGAAAACGAGAACGGTCCATGGGTACCTCCCCGAGGGTGAAACGGCGAACGGATGGCGTGAGTATACCATTGGGTTGGCGGGGATGCCGCGGGCCTTGACTTGCTCGCGGGCCAACGGGGGCTTTGGGCCGTTCCATCCCGACGCCGCACTTGTAGGGGCGACCCGGCAGGTCGCCCGCCGCGGTTGGGGTGCACGTCGGTGTGCCTGGCACGGTAGCGGTAGGGCACACGGCGGTGCGTCCCGGCCACGCCCGGCACGGCAGAGGCGCCTCCGTTGGGGCTCCCGAACACCTGCCGGTCGTGCGGTGTCTTCCTTATGGGCAACGGCAGGTGGGGTCCAGTGGGCTGCAGGGAACCATATAGAAGGCCACGGTCACCGTCTCGCCGGCGTGCACGGTCACGATGTCCCGGTCGTGGCACACGGGCATCCCGGCCATCTGGGCCCATACGCAGTAAGTGGCCGGTTCCACCGTAAAGGCAAATTTGCCTTGCGCATTGGATTGGGCTTGCCCCAGCTGCACGGGGTCGCATTGCCCCGCGGTGGCCGCGTGCAGGAAGATGTCGATGCCGCGCACGGGATGGTCCGTGCCGGGGTCGTATTGGCCGTTGAAGTTGATGTCGCTGAACACCAGTCCGGCGATGGTGCCTTGCTGCGGCGGCGTGGGCGGTGGCGTCATCGACGCCACATGGGTCACATCGCCGGTGATGGTGGCGTAGCGGCCCCACACCCAGCAGGTCACGCCATCGGGCAGGGTGACGACCCAATACTCACCCCAGCGGCCCACCACGGGCACCGTCTGGCCCACTTGCACCGCACCCACCTGGGGGAAAGCCTTGCCCGGTCCCTGGCGGCAGCGGGTGGCCACGCTTACGGTGAGCATGGGCGGCCCCACGGTGGGCGACGGGGTGGGGCTGGCCGGGCGCGTGGCCGTGGGCCCTGGCGTGGGCGTGGCCGGGGGCACCGCGGCTGTTGGCCCAGACGCCTGTACGGGCGTGGGCGCTTGCGCGGCCATCTGGGTGGCCACCAGGGCTTGCAAAGTGGCCTCGGTGTTGGCCGCGGCCGGCGCAGCACCC
>JALSPJ010000174.1 GCA_026985995.1 Anaerolineales bacterium | reverse complement strand
AGATTTCAGCGTGCACGCGTTTCGGGTGTGGCACCGGGGCGCGCAAACCTTCGGCTATCGCTTCGAGGAAGACGCGCGGCGGCCCTTTCTGGTGGACAAGGCCGAGGCCTTGGGCATTCCGCCGGGACCGTGGCGGCGGGAACTGGTGGCCGGCAAGACGGTGACGCTGCCCGACGGGCGGCGGGTGCACCCCGAGCAGGTGCTGGGCCCCCCACGGCCCGGGGTGCGTTATGTGCACCTGGCCGATGTGGGGCGCACCGAGGGCCTGGAAGACGAGGTGCGCGGCGCGGACCTGCTGGTCATCGAAGCCACTTACCTGGAAGCCGACCGGGACCTGGCCCGCCGCTTTGGGCACATCACCGCGCGGCAGGCCGCCCTGCTGGCCCGGGAGGCCGGGGTCAAGCACCTGGTGCTCACCCACATTTCGCGGCGCTACAACGAACGGGAGATTTTGGCCGAGGCCCAGGCCGTGTTCCCCCGGGTGCGGGTGGCGCGCGACTTCGACATCTACCGGGTGCGCCGCGATGCCTTGCTCTACGGCACTACCCGCGCGCCGCAGGAGCTGACGCCCCTGGCGTTCGACGCTGGTTGAGCCGTCACGCGCCCCAGGCGATGAGGGCCATGGTGAACAGCATATAGAGCGACGCGAACTTGAACAGCAGGAAGTTGCGTTTGGGCGTGGGCCGGCGCACCACGGTCAGGGCCAGCCAGGCCAGGGCCACCGAGAGCACCACCAGCATCTCCAGCGCGCCGGTGGTCAGGCCAATGCACCACGCGGCGGCGATGATGGTGCCCGCGGCCAGCACCGCGGCCGCGGCGATGGTGGCATAAGCGAAGCGCGGGCCGTAAACGCTGGGGATGGTGGGCACGCCCGCCCGGCGGTAGTCCTCGTCGTAACGCAGGGCAAAGGTCACAATGTGTGTCGGAATCCAGAACAGCACGGCTAAAGCCAGCAGCAGGCCGATGAGGTCCACCCGACCCACGGCCAGCACCCGCCCGGCCAGCACGGGCATGCCGCCCGAAAGCCCGCCCCACACGATGGACCACGGCGTGCGGCGTTTGAGCCACAGGGTGTAGACCACCACATCGCAGAACCAGCCGGCGAAGACCACCAGGGCGTACAAAGGCGCCAGGGCCAGCGCCAGCCCCAACCCGGCGATGCTGAGTACCAGCCCCAGGCGCAGGGCCTCGGTGGGCGAAACCTTCCCCGCGGGGAGGGGCCTCCAGCAGGTGCGGTACATGCGCGCGTCGATGTCCCGGTCGTACCACATGTTGAGCACCGTGCTGCCCACGATGGCCAGATAGAGGCTGACGATAAGGCCCACCACCTGCGCGCCCGTGCCGTGCAGCCCCGCGTGGGCGCTATAGTAACCCGCGATGCCCGTGCTCAGCAGCAAGCCGGTTTGCAGGCTTTTGGTCATGTGCCAGTAGAGCCGCGGCCGTTCCATCCATTTCGCCCACATGGCACGCCTCCCGAGAAAAGGACTTTACTTTTACACACATCTTCCCCGCCATGCTTGGCGGCGGGCCGTTGGCGCGGCCGTGCGGCTCAAAATCCCCCTCTCCAACCCCTCCCCCTTCGTAAGGGGGAGGGGCTGAGCGTGGTCCTGGCCCCTCTCGGCGGCCAGGTTCCCCCTCCCCTATGAGAGGAGGGGGTTAGGGGGTGGGGTTTGGGTAAGCCGCACTCACCTCTTTGGCCCTGGCAAAGGTTCTTGGTTTGCAATGGCGCGAAGTGTATAAAGGTAAGCAAAAAGGGGCGGGGCGAGCGCGCGCCCGCCCCGTGGTTCGTCTTATGGCACATCGCGCACGCAGCGCAGCCCCACCGTGGGGCCTGCGAAGTCGGGCGGCGCGAAGTTGCGCCACGCCGCGCGAGCATCGATTTCGTAATCCGCGAAGCTACCGCCCTTCAGGATGCGCTGGTGGGTTTCTTCGATGTCGTCGGCCACCCATTCCCACACATTCCCGGCCATGTCATACACGCCGTAAGGGCTGGCCGCGTCTTCGGTGGCAAAGCCCAGATAGGTTTGGCCGTTGTAGAAGCCCACGGGGGTGGTTTCGCCCAGGCCGCCCCAATACTCCTCGAAGGGGTCCCGGCTCTTGTAGTAGTTGGCGTGGGCCCGGGTGATGTCCCAGCCCCAGGGGTAAGGGCGGCCATCGGTGCCGCGAGCGGCCTTTTCCCATTCCGCCTCGGTGGGAATACGCCCGCCCACGCTTTGGCAGTAGGCCCACGCGCCGAACCAGGTCACATAAGTGGCCGGGTGGTTGGCAAAGCCTGCTTCCCGCACCACGAAGCGGCCGCCTTCATACACCACCTTGGCCCCAATGGCCTCCAGGGGGTAGACCAGGTAATCGCCGGGGCCGATTTCTTCTTCGTGCTTGCCGCCGTCGTAGGGTTCCCCCGGATAGGCCACCAACACCCCTTCGTCGCCCATCTTGAGGGTGCCGTCGGCCAGCCCCTGGTTGAGGAACGCGGCCCACTGCGCGTTGGTCACGGGGGTGACCATGATTTGGTAGGCGTGGTCCAGCACTTCCCGCTCGTTGTGCAGGCCGAAGCGAAACTCGCCGGCCGGGATGGTGACCCAGGCCTCGGGGTCCACGCCGGTGTCGATGACGGGCACCTGCTCGGGCGGGGTCAGGTTGGCCTTGCAGCCGGCCATCAGGCCGGCGAGGGCCAGCAGCCACAACCAGCGGATGGGAGAGCGATGGCGCTTCATGGCGTCTCCTCCTCGTAGAGGATGGGAAAGGCCGGCCGCCGCCACTCTTCCACCCAGCGCCCTTCAGGCTTGAACAGGTCCACCAGACGCCACAAGAGGAACGCGGCCAGGGCGATGAGGAAGAGGGAGAGGGCGATGTCCATCACGATGAGGGTGCGGGCGACCAGGGGCTGTTCCAAAATCTCGGGCACGAACACCCGCTTGAGCACCAGCACATTGGCCGCGATGGTGGCCGTCATGTTGCCCAGGATGACAATCCAGCCCATCCATTGCCGGGCTTTGCCCTTGAGCCCGGCCAGGTCGATGTAATAGAGCAGCAAAATGCTGGCGATGATGAAGGCCAAAATGTGCCAGTGCCCCACCAGCCCGATTTTCTCCTCCCGCAGCAGCCAGCGGCGGAACAGTTCCAGCTTGATGGCCATGTAAACGCCCGGCGCGGTGACCACCAGGTTCATGAAGAGCATGAGCCAGGTCGCGCCCCAGGGCAGGGGGTCGTGCAGCAGGGCCTTGATTTTGGCCCCCAGGCCGGCCACTTTGGGCTCCAGGCCCTGTTTGGCCAGGCCGACCTCGATTTGCTTGCGCCACACATAAATGGCCAGGAACACCGAGGCCAGCATGAGGAACCCCGCGCCCACATTGATGACCTTGTGTGCGATGTCGCGGAAGGGCACCACCATCCACGCGCCGATGCTGATGATGACCGTGCCGATGATGTTGAGGGGCATGGCCCACTTTTGCGGCCAGCCTTTGAAATCCACCCACCGGCTGACGATGAACACGGCCGCGACCGCGATGTCGACCAGCATGATGTGCAGGTGCCCCACGATGGCCAGCTCTAAAGGCGTGTGGTAGGGGATGCGGATGATGTCTTCGGAGAGGAAGACCTCGAAGCCATGGCCGAAGAAGGAACCGGGCACCGCGCCGTAGACTGCGGAGATGAGAGTAGCCACGGCCATGATGAACACGGCCAGGCGTTCGCCATCCACGCCGCCTTTGAGCCGCCAGTAGGGGGAACCCTCGGGCAGGCGGAAGTCCTTGGCCCAGGGCCACAGGGCCACGGCCAGCATCACCCCGGCGAAGAAGACCAGGGACTGCCCGAAGAGGAACAGGCCGTGGAAGACCCAGTTGTGCCCCCAATAGGCGAAGGCCAGGCCGAAAATCATGGCCGAGAGATAGCCCACGGTCATCAGGATGTGGATGACCAGCTTGTGGCTTTCTTTCATGCGGTACAGGCCGGTCAGCATATATACTTCCACCGCCACCACGGCCATGGCAAAGGCGTGATAGAGGAAGATGAGCCGACCTTCTCGCTCCATGGGGTCCAGCTGCATCCCCCACAGGCGAATCCAGAAGTCGCGCACGCCCCACTCGGCCATGGGGCCCGAGAGCATGCCCATGAACGCCGCAGTCAGGGCGATGAGGGCCACGGTGCCCAGCACCAGGCCGCGCGACGAGCCGAACAGGTAACGCAAACGCGCCATCAACCCCTTCATGGACGACCTCCGCGGGTAGGGGTACCGGGCCGGGGCCCGACGCATGACGGGCATTTGGGGCGGGGCATCACCGCGCGCCCCGCCCCCGGCGCCGGCTCATTGGGCCAGCAGCCGTTTGACGAAGCCCCAGGTGTAGGCCAAAGTCATGAGCAGCAGCAACGGGGCCAAAATGGTGACGACCACCTGCTGGCTGAAGAACAAGAACTGCTTGCCGGCCTTGAGGAAGGCCAGCGCGATGCCGCCCAGGCCGATGAGCACACCGCCCACACTCACCCACACGAAGCCCGCGGGCGCGGTGCCCTGGCTCACGGCCCACAAGGGCAGCAGCACGATGGTCAGGCCGGCGATGCCGTGCACCAGGGGCATGACCACTTTGGCCAGGCTTTGCATCCCGCCCAGGTAAACCGCGGCAATGGCCAGGAAGCCCACCACCGCATAGGCCAGGTAGCCTTTGCCCCACTCGGGCTTGAGGTCATACACCAGCCCGGTGGCCAGCCCCAAGGGGATGAGCGTGGTGACGATGACCACCCACGGGGACCCCAGCAGGCCGTAGCCTAAGAAGATGAGCAGCACCCCGGCCACCAGCAACACGAGGAAGGAGAGCATGTAGGCCAGGTACGCGGTGCGGGGGCTCTTGTTGTAGGCCTGATAGAAGCGGGCCAGGGCATACAGGGCCGCCAATCCGGTCAACAGCAGCAAAATCCGATCCAACCAGGACATAGCCCACCTCCTTGTTTATGAGGCTATTCGGAAAAGCGAATGGGCGGGGCCTTTTCGACCCCGCCCATTTTCACCGGCTTAGTAGATGTCGTTCATGGTGTTGTAGACATTGAACTTGCCTGTCGCCGTTGGGAGGTTGGGAATGCGGGCGACTTCCTCTAAGGTTGTGGCGTCGTAGACGACCACTTCGCCCTGTTTACCCTCGGGGGCGTCAATCTTGCCCCACACGCTCACCCACACCTCGGTGCCGTCCTTGTTGAACTCAAAGTGCACGGCCCGGCCGTAATCCGCCACTTCCCAGCACTTCTCGACCTCCAGGGTTTCCTTGTTGATGGCGCACACGCTGCGCTGCATCTTCTCGTCGTTGGTCAGCGGGAAGTCGACGAAGAGGTAGGGGCTGTTGGGGTGGGTCTTGATGAACAGGTTGCCGGCCGCGGGCAGTTCGACCCGGGCGACTTCCTTCCAGGCGTAGTCGGGGTGCCCTTCGGGGTCAACGCCGATGAGGGAGATGAAGTTGTCGCCCAGGTGCCCGGTGGCCCACACCGGCCCGTATTCGGGATGCACCCAGTTGGCGCCGCGACCGGGGTGCGGCTTGGTGCCCACCGGCACGATGGCTTCGATTTTCTCATCCGCGGTGTTGACCACCACCACCTTGTTGCGCATGTTGGCCGCGACCAGGAAGTAGGGGCTCAGGCCCACCCGCTCGGTGCCGTTCCAGGCCATGGCCCAACCGCCATCGTGCAAGAAGCGCTCGGCTTCCAGCATCTTGACGGTGGGGTTGTTGGGGTCGCTGTAGTCCACCAGCCACACCTGGCCCGTTTCCTTCACATTGACCACCCATTGGGGCCGGGCGTGAGAAGCCACGATGCTGGCCACCCGGGGTTCGGGGTGATATTCTTCGGTGTCGTAGGTGTAGCTGCGGGTGCTGACAATCTTGAAGGGCTCTAAGGTCTGGCCGTCGAGGATGACGAAGTGCGGCGGCCAGTAGCAGCCCACGATGGCGTACTTGTCTTCGTAGCCTTCGTATTTGCTGGTGTCTACCGAGCGCGCGTCGTAGCACACCTTGGTCTTGGCCACCAGGTCGGGCTTTTCGAGCCACAGGTCGATGAGGCCCACTTTGCCGTCGCGGCCGATGGTGTACACATAGCGGCCGCTCTTGGACATGCGCACGATGTGGGTGGCGTAGCCGCTTTCGACGATGTTGACCACCTCTTTGGTGTCGCCGTCGATGATGGCCACTTTCCCGGCGTCGCGCAAGATGACCACGATGAAGTTCTGCCAATCGCGGTCGTGTTGCGGCTCGGTGGGGCGCTCTTCAGGCGGAATGATGACCTCCCAGGCCTCCTTCATCATCGACAGCGGCATTTCGGGCGGCATGGGCGGGTCGAGCTGCACATACTTGGCCATCAGTTCGGTTTCTTCCTTGGTGAGTACGCCCTGCTTGCCCCAGTCGGGCATGCCGCGCGCGGTGCCGTTGAAGATGATGGTGGCCAGGTTGGTGGTGCCTAAGCGGCGGGTGTTCTCCGGCTCCAAGCTGGGGCCGGTCGCGCCCTTGCGCAGCACGCCGTGGCACCCGGCGCAGCGGTCGAAGTAGATTTGCTTGGCCTTCTCGAACTCTTCGTCCGTGAGGCTAATCTCGTCGCTCGCCGCGGCCTCTTGGGTTGCGGCGGCTTCGGTGGCCTCGGGCGTGGCCTCGACCGTCACCACCACGGTCTTGACCACCTCCACCGTCTTGACCACCTCTTTGACCTCGGGCGTGGCGGCTTGCTGATTACCGCACGCGCTCAGGCCAATGCCCAACAACGCAGCCAGGACGAGCAACATTACAGGGAATGCAATACGACGGCCATGCATAGGCGTTTCTCCTTGCATGAGGATGATGAGAAAGGATAAGCAATTTTCAGTCTACGGGGGGCATCACCAAAGTTCTGTGACGCGCGTCACATGAAAAGGTGAGGAATGTCACCCGTTGGCCGGCTGCGCCGCGGGCCTGGTGGGCAGGTGGGCTTCCAGCGCGGCCCGGTCCAAAAGTATGATTTTCCCCCGGCCCGAGCGAATGAGCCCGGCCTTGCGCAGGGCAGCCAGCTCCCGGCTCACCGTCTCGCGGCTGGCGCCAATCCACTGGGCCAGCTCCTGATGCGTGGCCCGCACCACCCACTCCCCCTGTTCGGTTTGGCGCGCGTGCTCCAGCAGGGCCAGCACCAGGCGCTCGCCCACATCGTGGAACATGCTGACTTCCATGCGCTGCACGATGTGCCGCACATGGCCAAAGCACTTGCGGTGAATCCACTGCAGCACTTCGGGATGCTGCGCGCACAGGGCCAGGAATTCCTCTTTGGGCGCCCACAGCACCGTGGTGGGCCGGGTGGCCCGGGCCGTGCCCAACTGGGGGCCCTGGTCCAAAATGGCTAAGGGGCAAAAACAGCCCCCAGCCTGGTGTTGACACAGCAGGGTTTGATGCCCGTCGTGGTCCACCCGGTCCAGCTGCACATGGCCGTCCAGCACGAAGTAAATGCGCTCTGCCGGTTCCCCCTGGCGGAACACCACCTCGCCGGGCGCTAAGCGGCGAATGCGGAAGATGGTTTCGACCTGAGGCCGTAAGTGCTCGGGGAGATGCTTCAACATGGACATGCCTCCAAGGTGCTTTCAGTGTACCGAAAAGCGGGTCCAAAATCAACCGGTTTGACAGCCGTGCGCCTCTGGGCTAAACTTGAACTCACCTTGTCCGCCGGTGATGATGGTGCCAATGGAGGGCTGTATGGAACCGAAACCTGCTCACGACCGTATTGCGCAGCGCATTCGGGCCATGCGCGAGCGTTATGAACAACTGGCCGCGCAAGACCTGTATTACTACAACATCCCGGTGCAGGAATTGCGCGGCGGCGCGCGCGTGTTGGTGAACGGCCGCGAAATGCTCATGTTCGCTTCCTATAGTTATTTGGGGCTCATCGGCCACCCGCGCATCAACGCCGCGGCCAAAGCGGCCATCGACAAATACGGCACCGGAACCCACGGCGTGCGCACCCTGGCCGGTTCCCTGCCCGTGCACCAGGAGTTGGAAGAAACCATCGCTGCGTTCAAGGGCACAGAGGCGGCTATTGTCTTCTCGTCGGGGTATGTGACCAACCTGAGCGTCATCGCCGCGCTGGTGGGCCGGGGCGATTATGTCTTTTCCGACAAGCTCAACCACGCCAGCATCGTCGATGGCGCGCTCATGTCGGGCGCGCGCTTCGTGCGCTTCAAGCACAACGACATGGACGCGCTGGAAAAGCGCCTGCAGTCGGTGCCCGCGGACGCCACCAAGCTCATCGTCGCCGATGCCGTCTTCAGCATGGACGGCGACATCATCGACCTGCCCCGCATGGCCGAGCTGGCCCGCAAATACAACGCCTGGCTGATGATTGACGAAGCCCACTCGGTGGGTGTGCTGGGCAAAACGGGCCGCGGCATCGAAGAGCACTTCGGCCTCGACCATGTCATCGACATCAAAATGGGAACCCTCAGCAAGACCATCCCCTCGGTGGGCGGCTATGTGGCCGGAAGCCGGGACCTGATTAACTACCTGCGCCACGCCACCCGCTCTTACATCTTCTCGGCGGCCTTACCCCCTGCCCAGGCCGCGGCCGCGGCCGAGGCTTTTCGGGTCATCATGGAGGAACCCTGGCGGGTGGAAAAGCTGCGGGCCAACACCCGGCAGTTCATCACCGGGCTGCAGGAGCGGGGCTTCGACACCCTCTACACCCAAACGGCCATCGTGCCCGTGTTGTGCTACGACGACGAAACCGCCTTCAAGATGACCCGGGAATCGCACAAGCGGGGCATTTTCGTGCTGCCCGTGATTTCGCCGGCGGTGCCCGTGGGCCTGGCCCGGCTGCGGGCCACCGTCACCGCGGGGCACGAACCCGAGGACATCGAGCGGGCCATGGATGTGTTCTTAGAAGCCGCGCGCGAAGTGGGCCTGCCGTTGAAGGGCCAGGCCGCTTAGCGCAGGTTCGGCAGCTGCAAGCGCGCCCCAACGCCGCGCGGCAGCCCTGGCATTGCACCCATGCCCACCTTAGTGCTCAAACCCGGCCGCGAGAAGGCCCTGCTGCGCCGCCATCCGTGGGTGTTTTCGGGCGCGGTGGCCCGGGTGCGGGGCAACCCCGGCCCGGGCGAAACCGTGACCGTGGTCGATGCCCAGGGGCGTTTTCTGGCCCAGGCCGCCTACAGCCCCGCGTCGCAAATTCGGGCCCGGGTGTGGACCTTTCGCCAGGATGAGGTGGTGGGCCCAGCCTGGTTGCGGGCGCGGTTGGCCCGGGCCATCGCCCGCCGCGAAGCCGTGCTGCCGCCCGGCGATACGGGCCGCCGCCTGGTCTTCGCCGAGGCCGATGGCCTGCCCGGCCTCATCGTGGACCAGTACGGCGACACGGTGGTGGTGCAGTTCCTGAGCGCGGGGGCGGAATTCTGGCGTGCGGCCATTCTCGACGCGCTGGCCGATTTGCTGCCCGCCCGGCATTTTTACGAGCGCTCCGACGCGGAAGCCCGCCGGCTGGAAGGGCTGCCGCCCCGCACCGGCCCCTTGCTTGAT
>JALSPJ010000173.1 GCA_026985995.1 Anaerolineales bacterium | reverse complement strand
CTTTGGCCGAACACCAGAAGATGCTCCACGAGCGGGTGGAAGGGCTGTCGAATACCGTGGGATATACGCTGGAAAACCGCGCCTACCTGGCCCTGCCGCACTTGCTGGCCCAGCGCTATGATGTGCAGGTGCTTTCCGACCTCCGACGGCAGTATGTGCGCGTGGGCGACAAAACGCGGCAGGTCAACATCTATGGCCTGGGGCAGCGTGAAGGCCAGAAGCTCATCATCGTGGGCGAATCCAAAGTGCGACCCTCGCGCAAGGAAATTCGCCGTTTTCGGCGCTTGTGCCAGCAGCTCAGCGAGCAGGAAGGGTTGCCCGTCCTGCCCGTGTTCGTGGCCCATGACTTCTCGCCGGAAATCGAGCAGGAGCTCAAGGCGCAGGACATCATCCCCATTTGGTCCTACGACATCGACCGGGTGCTCTATACTTCGGGATGGCGTTGGTAAATATGTGCCATTCCAGCGGCCGCGTGCGCTACGCAGGGCGGCCTGGTGACCCCTGTTCCATCCCGAGGCCAGCCCCGCCGGGCTGGCCTTACCCTTTCTTCGCCCGAGGGTGCTCAGATGCCTGTTGACCTGTTTGACCATGCACAGCAGCACGACCAACAGGGGCACATGCCCCTGGCCGCGCGCTTGCGCCCCCGCACGCTGGAGGAATTCGTGGGCCAAACCCATTTGCTCGGCCCGGGCAAACCCCTGCGCCGCCTGATGGCGCAGCGCCGCGGGGTGCCTTCCCTCATCCTGTGGGGCCCGCCGGGAACCGGCAAGACCACCCTGGCTCACCTCTTGGCTCGCTCCTGGGGTGCGCATTTCATCGCCCTTTCGGCCGTGCTGTCGGGAAAACGCGAGCTGCGTCAGGCCATCGATACGGCGCGTGAGCAGCGCAAGTATTACAACCGCCCAACGGTCCTTTTCATCGACGAGGTGCACCGTTGGAACAAAGCGCAGCAGGACGCGCTATTGCCTTATGTGGAAGACGGCACCCTCACCTTCCTGGGCGCCACCACCGAGAACCCCTATTTCGAAGTCATCCCCGCGTTGGTGTCCCGCTCACGCGTCTTTCAGCTGCAGCCTCTTACCGTGGCGGAAGTGCTGCGGATTTTGCAGCGCGCGCTGACGGACCCGCGCGGATACGGCGGCCAGGGCGTGCAAGTAGCCGCCGACGCGCTGCAGGCGCTGGCCCGTTGGGCCGGCGGTGACGCCCGCTGGGCCCTCAACGCGCTGGAGCTGGCTGTGGAAAGCGCGCCGGCCACCGCTGACGGACAGCGCGTCATCGATTTGCCCTGGGTCGAAGCCGTGGTGCAGCGGCGGGCCGTGCGGCACGACAAGGACGGTGATTGGCACTATGACCGCATTTCGGCCTTCATCAAGTCGGTGCGCGGCTCGGACCCCGACGCGGCGCTCTACTGGTTGGCTGCTTTGTTGGAAGGTGGCGAAGACCCGCGCTTCATCTGGCGTCGTTTGCTCATTTTGGCCGCGGAAGACATTGGCCTAGCCGACCCCCAGGCCCTGGTGCACACCGTGGCCGCAGCTCAGGCCTTCGACCGGGTGGGCTTGCCCGAAGGGCTGTATCACCTGGCCCAGGCCACCCTTTACCTGGCCACCGCGCCCAAGTCCAACAGCACCAAGGCCATTTTCGCTGCGCAGGATTTCGTGCGCCAACACGGCATTGGCGAAGTTCCCCTGGCCTTGCGTGATGCGCATCGCGACGGGCAGGCGTTGGGCCACGGGCAGGGCTATCGCTATCCCCATGACGCGGCGGGCCACTTCGTGCGGCAAGCCTATCGGCCGCCCGAAGCGCAAGGCGCGCGCTTTTATGCCCCCTCGGACCAGGGCTACGAGCAGGTGATTGGGCAACGTTTGCGGGCGTGGTGGGGCTCGGCAGAAGAGCGGGACGCGACGGACGCGGAGGCTACGCCGCGGGGGGCCGACGCCGCGCGGTCGGGGGGCGGACAGAATCAGTGAAGTTTACACCAATGCGTATAGTCATTCCAACCTCCACCCTCCAACCTCCAACCTCCAACCTCCAACCTCCAACCTCCCTCCCTCCCCTTCACGGCGTCGGCGTGGGCACGGGCGTGAAAGGCGTGCGGGTGGGCGAAGGCGTGAAAGTTGGGGTTGGCGTGGCGCTGGGGGCCGGTGTCGCCGTCGGCGTGGCCGTGACCGCTTCGGTGGGCGGCGGTGTAAAAGTCGCCGTGGGCGGCGCCCCTTCCACCGTGAACGACCCTTCGGCTTTCAATTCGGTTCCGACGAAAATGTACACCGTGTACACCCCGGGCTGCCACGCCTCGGGGTCGGGGTTCCAATCGGTGTATCCCCAACCGCCGGTCCCGCCATCCCAGGGCTTGGATTCGAAATGCACCAGCTGGCCGTCCCGGTACCACAGCGCGGTCCACTGCACGCCATCGGCCATGCCGTCATAGCTGAACAGCGCGTACATATGGCCCACCGGGTTTTGGAACACTTCCCCAGGACGCAGGGGGCGGAAAGTTTCGGGGTCCAGCCCCACGGTGAAAGTCAGGGGGCTGAAGCGCGCCTCGGGCGGTGGCGTGGCCGTGCTCTCGAATAGCTCCAACACCGGGGGCGGAATGTGGGGCGTCGGCGTGCCGGCCAGGGTTGGCGTGGGGGTTGGGGTGGGCAGGGCCGTGGCCGTGGGGGTTGGGCTGGACATGGGGGGCAGGCCTAAGGGCGTGGGAGGTGGTGTTGGCGCTTGGGTTTGGGGAACCGACGCCGGCCGCGCCAGCATGGGGACCACCAGCCAGGCCGCGATTTCCAAAAGCAGCGCCAGCCCAATCCAGCGCCAGCCGCGCAGCAAGCGTTCATAGCGTTGGCGAAAGAAGCGGACACCCCGGGCGGCGCGCAGCCAATAGACGCCCCGCGCCAGGGCCAGCAAACCCAATCCGGCCAGCAGCCAACGGGTGCGGAAGAGCCAAAGGCGCCAGTCCATGATGCGCCCATTGTAACCCGGTGCTACGGGTTTGGCAAATGCTGCGGCAGGTCGGCCTTGCCGTTCGTCCCTCTAATTTATCACAATGCGTATAGCCATTCCACCCTCCACCCTCCACCCTCCACCCTCCACCCTCCCCCCTCCACCCTCCACCCTCCACCCTCCACCCTCCACCCTCCGTGGTACACTTACCGCAGGAGGTTGCCATGTTCGGCCTTCGACTTTTCCCCGTGTTGCGTGGGTGGGGCCTGGCGCTGGTCACCCTCCTGGTCGCCGGGCTCGTGACCGCGGCCGCGCCACCACGGCCTCAGGCCGCCCCCCTGACCGTGGCCACTTGCCCCGGCCAGGCCGCCACGCTCATCGACCTGGTCAACGGCGTGCGCACCGGCGCCGGGCTGCCAGCCTTTGAGGTCAACGCCACCCTCATGGCCGTGGCCCAGGCCCATAGCGAATATCAGGCTTCCATCAACCAGGGCACCCACACCGGCCCCGATGGCTCGCGGCCCTACGACCGGGTGAAAGCCGCGGGCTACGGTGAAGGCCGTCACATCTATGTCTCCGAAAACATCGCCTGGGGCTACAATCTCACCCCGCAGGGCGCGTTGGACATGTGGCTGCCCTCCCCGCCGCACTATCAGACCATGACCGGCCCCCTGTATCAGGATGTGGGCGCGGGCTGCGCGCGCAACGGCAACCGCGTTTACTTCACCCTGGTGGCCGCGGGCGTCGCGGGGCGCGCACCGCGCATTACGCCCAAGCCGCCCCCCGGGGGGCCTACGGCCACGCCCCCGCCGCCAACGCCCACCCTGCCGTATGAACCCGTCATCCCGGCCACCCCGCGGCCCGATGGCGCGGTCATTCACACCGTGCGCCGGGGCCAAACCCTGATGATGATTGCCGGCTCCTACCGCGTGCCCCTGGAAGATTTGCTGCGCTACAACGACCTGACCGAAACCAGCCTGCTGCGCATTGGGCAGCAGCTCATCATCGTACCGCCGCAAATTACGGCCACCCCCACCGCCACGCCCACGCCGCGAGCCGGGCCCTCGCCCACGGCCCAGGCCGGGCCCTCGCCCACGGCCCAGGCCGGGCCGCAAACGCTGCCCGAGCCCACGGCCACGGTTTCCCCCACGGCCATGGGGCGCGCCCAGCCGCCGGGCAACCAGGCCCTGGACCCGCCCCCGTCGGGCTCGAAGCCGCCGTGGCCTTTGCTGGCCGCTTTGGCCGCCGGCTTCGGGCTGGCCGTGGCGGGTTATGTGTGGACCCGCGGCGTCAGGCCGGTCTAACCGGAGGGGTTCCCCATGCTGGTGCTGGAAGATGTGCGCGGCGGCTATGGCCCGCGACCGGTGTTGCATGGCGTGCACCTGCGGGTCGCCCCGGGCGAACTGGTGGCCCTGGTGGGCCCCAACGCCGCGGGCAAAACTACCCTGGTGCGGGCCCTCATGGGCCGCCTGCCCGTGCAGGGCCGCATCACCTGGCAGGGGCAGGATGTGCTGGCCATGTCGCCCCGCCGACGGGCGCGCATTTTGGCTGTGGTGCCGCAGAATGGGCCGTTGCCGCGGCATTTCACCGTGGCCCAAACCGTGCTGCTGGGCCGTACCCCGTACCTGCCCTGGTGGGGCGCGCCCCGACCGGCAGACCGGCAGGCCGTGCGCGCGGCCCTGGACGCCTTGGGCCTCACTCCCCTGGCCGAGCGCACCTTGGGCACCCTCTCCGGCGGCCAGCGGCAGCGGGTGCTCATCGCCCGGGCCTTAGCCCAGGCCACGCCCGTTTTGGTGCTTGACGAACCCACCGCGCATTTGGATTGGCGGGTGCAGCTGGAAGTGCTGACCCTGGCCCGACAGCGGGCCCAGGCCGGGCTGGCCGTGCTGGCCGTGCTGCACGATTTGAACCTCGCGGTGCGCTTTGCCGACCGGGTGGCGTTGCTGCATCAAGGCCGGGTGGTGGCCCAGGGCCCCCCGAATGCGGTGCTCACCCCCCGGCGCGTAGCCGCGGTGTATGGCGTGGAAGTGGCCCGGGTGCCTTACCAGGGCCGCAGTTACTTGCTTCCCCAAAGGGTGGTGCCCACCGAAGCCCTGCCGGGCCGCGAGTAGCCCGGCCAATCTCGGACCTCGCGGGAGGTGCCCCATGCCCTTGGCTCCGTGGGAGGAACCCATCCCTCCGTTGGACCAGGCGGCCCGCGCGGCCGCGCTGGCGCGGCAGGACCGCCTGACCAAGCCCCAGGGAAGCCTGGGCCGGCTGGAAGCCCTGAGCGCGACCCTGGCCGCGATGCAGGGCACGCCCCGGCCCCGGGTGGCCGACAAGGTCGTGCTGGTCATGGCCGGGGACCACGGCGTCACCCAGGCCGGGGTGAGCGCGTATCCGTCGGAAGTGACCGCGCAGATGGTGCACAACTTCCTGCGCGGGGGTGCGGCCATTTCGGTGCTGGCCCGCTTTCTGCACGCGCGCCTGCGGGTCGTCGATGTCGGCGTGGCCGCGGCGTTGCCCCCACACCCGCACCTGTATGCCCGCAAGGTGCGCTATGGCACGGCCAACATGCTCGAGGGCCCGGCCATGAGCCTGGACGAGGCCCGGGCCGCGCTGACCGCCGGCGCAGAAGTGGTGGCCCTGGAACACGCCCAGGGCATGGACCTGCTGGTGCTGGGCGACATGGGCATTGGCAACACCACCCCGGCCGCGGCTTTAGCCGCGGTGTTCACTGGCCAGCCGCCGCGGGCTTTGGTGGGTCGCGGCACGGGCCTGGACGATGCCGGGCTGCAGCGCAAGGTGCAGGTGGTGGAACGCGCCCTGGCCCGCCACCGCCCCCGGGCCGACGCCCCCCTGCAGGCCCTGGCCGCGGTGGGCGGCCTGGAAATCGCGGCCCTGGCCGGCGCGATGCTGGCCGCGGCCGCGCGGCGGGTTCCCGTGGTGCTCGATGGCTACATCGTGACCGCGGCCGCGCTGGTGGCCGCGGCCCTCAACCCCCGGGTGCGCGATTATTTCATCGCCGGGCATGTTTCTGCGGAACCCGGCCACCGGGCCATGCTGGAGGCTTTGGGCCTGACGCCTTTGCTGGACCTGGGGATGCGTTTAGGGGAAGGGTCGGGCGCGGCCGTGGCCGTGCCCATCGTCGAAGCCGCGGTGCGGTTGTTGAATGAAATGGCCACTTTCGACCAGGCCGGGGTGAGCGAGCGCACCGAGAGTTGAGCTTTCACCCGGCTTCCCGGGTGGCCCACAGCACGCCTGCGGCAATGAGCCCGGCCCCCAGCCAAAAGGCCGGCGTGAGGGGTTCATGCAGGAACCAGGCGCTGAGCAGCGTGCCCACCGCGGGCTGGGCGAAGAAGGTCAGCCCGGCCACGCCGGCCGGCAGGCGGGCAAACGCGTGGTTCCACAAGGCCATGGCCAGCGCGGTGGAACCCCACCCCACGAACAGCACCCCCGCGACCACGCCCGCCGTCACGGGCCCCGTCAGGCCGCCCTGCCGCAGCCATTCCAGCCCGGCCAGGGGCGCCGCGACCAGCAGACCGCCCGCAAAGGTGCCCACGCTCACCCACAGCAAATCGTGCTGCCGGGCCAGCTGCCCCACCAGCACCGAGTAAAGGGCCCAGGTGAGCGCGGCCAACGCCAGCAGCACATTGCCCCAAAACAGCTCGGGCGTCAGTCGCGCCTGTCGCGGGTCCACCACCACCAGCACTCCCGCGGTGGCCAGGGCCAGCGCGACCCACCGCCGCGGGGGAATGGCCTCGTGCAGCAGCCAGCGGGCGAACAGGAAGACGAAGGCCGGGGTGGCCGTAGTCACCAGCGCGCCGTTGGCCGCAGTGGACCAATGGGTGCCGACGAACTGCAGGCTCAGCGAAAGGCCGTAGCCCACCGCGCCCACGGCCAAAATGCCGGGCCAGGCCCCGCGAGGCGGCGCGGGGCGGCCGCGCAGCCCGGGGGCCAGCGCGCTCAGCCCCAAAACCAGCCGCGCGGCCAGCAGCGTGATGGGCGGCACCACTTCCATCACCGCCTTGCTCACCACATACATCGCGCCCCAAATCGAAGCCGCGGCCAAACCCGCCAGCAGCGCCCACCGGTCCAGGCGGTGTGGTATCCTTTCGGCCATGCACGCTCCTCCTTCGTCCGCGCGGCCCCCGGTGGCCGCGGTGGTGTTGGCTGCCGGCCTGGCCCGCCGTATGCGGGGGCCCAAGCTGGTCTTTCGCTGGGGGCGAACCACCGTCATCGGCCGGGTGGTGACCACCCTGCTGGAAGCCGGTTGCGCGCCCGTGGTGGTGGTCACCGGCGGGTGGCGGGCCCAGGTCGAGGCCGCGCTGGCCCACCTGCCCGTGCGTTGCGTCCACAATCCCCACCACCGCGATGGCTCCATGACCCGCTCGCTGCAATGCGGTCTGGCCCTTTTGCAGGCGGAACCCGGCCCTCAGGCCGCGCTGGTGGCCTTGGGCGACCAGCCGGCCATCCCGCCCCAGGTGCCCCGGGCCCTGCTGCAAGCCTGGCTCACCGCACCCCAGGCCGTGTGGCAGCCCGAACACCGCGGCCGGGCCGGGCACCCCTGGCTGTTGCCCCGGCGGTGGTGGCCGGCGCTCCTGGCTTGGCCGGCCGAGCGGCCGTTGCGGGCCTTTTTGCGTACCCTGCCCCGCCGGCGGCTGCCCGTCGACACCTCTGCCATCCACCGGGACCTGGACACCATCGACGATTACCTGGCCCAACGGCCGGCCGCGTGAACCCTACGGGCACGCGTTGCGCAGATGTTCCTCATAAGTGCGGGCAAACACATGTCGGCCGGAACCGTCGCACGCGGCGCGGAAATACAAATCGTCCACCGCCGCGGGATAGGCCACGGCTTGCAGGGCCGCGGCTTCGGGGTTGCCAATGGGCCCGGGCGGCAGGCCCGGCTGCCGGTAGGTGTTGTAGGGCGACGGCACCTGCAAATCGGCCGCGGTCAAAGGTGCCTTCCACCAGGTGCCGTTTTGGAAGCCCAAGGCATATTGCACCGTGGGGTCCGCGGCCAGGGGCATGCCGGCGGCCAGGCGGTTGAGGAACACGGCCGCGATGCGGGGCATTTCGTCGGCGATGACGGCCTCGCGCTGCACGATGGAGGCCAAAATCAGGCCCTGGTAGGGGGTGAGGCCCCGGGCCGCGAGCGCGGCTTCCCATTCGGGCTGCCAGTGCGCGGCGAAACTTTCCACCAGGGTTTGGGCCACCTGCCGGGCGCTCGCATCCCGGGGGAAGGTGTACACGCCGGGGTAGAGAAAGCCCTCCAGGGTGGCGTGCGGGGGCGCTTCGAAGGGCAGGGGGAACCCCGCGGCGTTGGCCGTGGCCTGCAGAAAATCCTCGGCCGTGAGGTGGCCCAGGCCCGCGGGGCCCAGCGCGGCGGCGATTTCCTCCCGCCGCCAGCCGGGCAGCACGCCCAGCTTGGCCTCGGTGGGCCGGGGGGCCTGCAGCGCGGCGGCAATCTCCACGGGCGTCATGGCCGGGCTCAGGGGGAACACGCCCGTTTGCAGGCGGCGGTCCGCGCCGCTGTAGAGCAGGTAGGCCCGCAACGCGGCGGGGTTGCGCACCAGGCCCTGTTGGTGCAGGCGGCGCAGTACTGCATCGACGCTTTCGCCGGGTTGCACGGCGAAGGGCTGGGTGGTCGTCGAAGCCCCCGCGGGCTGCCGCAGGGAGGGCGCGTACCAGGCCAGCTGCGCACTCAGGCGCCACACCTGGGGCATGGACCAGTGGGGGGCCGGCGGGCCGAAGGTGCGCATGGCCCACCAGGGCAGGGCCACGGTGAACCCGGCCAGGGCCAAAAGCAGCGCGCCGAGCAGCAGGCAGCCGATGCCGCGCTTCAGGGCCATGGCAGGTCCTCGGGCGGGGTTTGGTCGGGCTCGGGCGGGGGGTGCAGGGTGTTGAGGAAGGCCTGCAGCAGCAGCGCGGCCGCGGCCGCGTCGGGCCGCTGCCCACGACGGTTCCCCCGGCGGGTGTGCTGCCATACCGCGCGCGCGGCCTGGGTGGTGCCGGTTTCGTCCCACAGCAGCACGGGCAGGCCGCTGACCCGGCGCAGGTGGCGGGCCAGGTTGCGGCTGCGGCGGGCCTGCAGGGTGGTGGGTTGGCCGTGCACATCGGTGGCCACCCCCACCACGATGGCCCGCGCGCCCACTTCCCGAGCCGCCTGGGCGATGGCCGCGGCGTCTTCCCGGTGCGATTGGTGGCGCAGCACGCGCAAAGGTCGCGCCAGTCGGCCCGTGGGGTCACTCACGGCCAGGCCCAGGTACTTTTCGCCGGGGTCTACGGCCAGGTAGGGCGGCGGGGGCAGGTTCTGCTTCATTCGTCGAACAGCACCGTGGGTTCGGCGTAATAGCGCACGGCTTTGGCCTGCAGCCGCGCGGTCAGCCAGGCTTGCAAGCGGCGGTTCTTTTCGTCCAGGGGGCGGTCGGCGGCCAATTCCTCCAGGGGGTAGTGCAGCCGCAGGGCCCGGGGGGTGATTTTGAAGCGGGTGAGCCCCGCGGGGAATTTGTAGCCCTGCCAGGCCACTTCCAGCACTTGCCGGGCCGTAAAGCGGGGGAAGAGCACCAGCCCGGCCCATTGGGGGTAGGCCTGGGCGACCTCGTCGGCCCGGCGCAGGCCCGTGCGGTCCGCGTGCCCGCGGCGCAGGTAGGCTTCCACGGCCCAGGTGAGCTCCTGCAGCCAGGCCGCCAGGTCCAGGTTGCGCCGCGGGGCCCACAGGTATTGGCCATCGGGCAGGGCCAGCAGCAGCAGGGCTTCTTGCGCGGTCAGGCGGGCTTCCCCTTCGTCGTAGGGAATGGGCGCCAGGGTGCGGCCCAACGCGGCTTCGATGGCCTGCCGCAGCGCGGCGGGTTCCAGGCCCCAAATCACATGGTTCCACGAAAAAACCTGCACCGCGTTGCTGTCGGGTTCCACCACCTGCACCAGGGTGTGGGGCAGCCCCATGAGGCGGCAGGCGGTGGTGCGATTGGCCCCGTCGAGCACCATGTAGCGGCTGGGGTCCTGGGGGAAGGGCATGACGATGGGCGGGTCGCGAAACACCCCGGCCTGGCGGATGCGTTGGACGAGGGGATGGGTGCGGCTTTCGTCCGCGTGCTCGTGGGGAATGAGCCGGTCCGTGGGCACGATGCGCAAGGTGGGCAGGGTGAACTCCATGGCGCGACCTCGGTGTGGGGATGCACCGGGATTATACAACCGCCGACGGCAACTTCCAACCTTTCCCATGCTCTTACTTTTCACTGATACCTTCATGCTATACTAAGCCGCGACGCTAACCCGGTTGGGCATATTGGCGCCGAAAGGAGCAAAGCATGTTCCCGTTGCAAGATACCGTTCGGTCGCGCACATTTCCGCTGGTGACCTGGAGCCTGATTGCCCTGAATGTGGTGGTGTTTTTGTTCGAGGCCGCGTTGCCCCCGGCCCTGTTGGAGCGTTTCATCGCGGTTTGGGGGTTTGTGCCGGCGCGTTTGTTTGGCGGCCAAGCGCCTTTGTGGGGGCTGGCGACCCTGTTCACCAGCATGTTTCTGCACGGGGGCTGGTTCCACCTGCTGAGCAACATGTGGGCGTTGTATATTTTCGGTGACAATGTGGAAGACCGCATGGGGCACGGTCGGTATCTGGCCTTTTACCTGCTCAGCGGGTTGGCCGCGGCCTTGGTGCAGGGCGTTTTGCTGCCCACCAGCCGGGTGCCCATGGTGGGCGCCAGCGGCGCGATTTCGGGCGTGCTGGGCGCGTATTTCTTGTTTTACCCCACGGCCCGGGTGATTACCTGGGTGCCGTTGTTCCTGTTCTTCGGCTATTATATCGATGTGCCGGCGGTGCTCTACCTGGGGCTGTGGTTCCTCTCGCAATTCTATTCGGGGCTGTTTTCGCTGGCCTTACCGCAAGGGATGCACGGCGGCGGGGTGGCCTGGTGGGCGCACATTGGAGGCTTTTTGTTCGGGGTGCTCTTCGCCCGCTGGTTCGCGCCCGACGACCGCCGGCCCCGGTGGTATGCCGATGAATATTGGCCCTGGTAATCTCGCCTGAGGGAGGTTGCATGATGTCCTTCGTCGACCTGTTTTGGCTGCTCTTTTTGGTCTCGTCGCTGCAGCCCATTGTGCGGCAGCGCCTGCTGGAGACCGCGCGCTTTCGCCTGATTCGTCAGCTGGAGCACAAGCGGAAGAGCCGGGTCATTTTGATGATTCACCGCCAGGAGACCATCTCGTTCTTCGGCATTCCCCTGGCCCGTTATATCGACATTCACGATTCGGAGGAGATTTTGCGGGCCATCAAGTTGACCGACGACGATGTGCCCATCGACCTCATTTTGCACACGCCGGGCGGTCTGGTGCTGGCTGCGGGGCAAATTGCCCGGGCCCTGAAGAAGCACCCCGCCAAGGTGACGGTATTCGTGCCCCATTACGCCATGTCGGGCGGCACCCTCATCGCCCTGGCTGCGGACGAGATTGTGATGGACGAGAACGCGGTGCTGGGGCCCGTGGACCCGCAGCTGGGACAGTTCCCGGCCGCGTCGGTGCTCAGCGTGCTGGAGAAGAAGGAACCCAAGGACATGGACGACCAGACGCTGATTTTGGCCGATGTGAGTCGCAAGGCCGTGCGCCAGGTGGAACGGTTCGTGCAGGACCTGCTGGCCGACAAGATGCCCGCGGAGCAGGCCGCGGCCGTGGCGCACAAGCTGGCCACAGGCACCTGGACCCACGACTATCCCATTTTCGTCGACGAAGCCCGGGCCCTGGGGCTGCAGGTGTCGACCGATATGCCCCGGGAGGTGTATCAGCTGATGGCCCTGTACCCCCAGGCCACGCAGCGGCGGCCTTCGGTGCAATACATTCCATCGCCCTATGGCGGCGGCGCGGGGAACCACAACGGCGGGCATTCGGCCGCGCTGCGGGCCTTGCAGCGGGTGCTGGGCCCGCGGGTGTGAAGCAGACCGGGCTCCGCGACGGTGGGGCGTCGTCGCGGGGCCCGGCTTTTTGGCCGCGGCGCGGGCCTGTAACGCGCCGTCGGGCTACTGCCCGCCCAAATGTTTGTCCGTGAGGTGCAGGGGTTGCACGCCGCCGCGGGGCACCATCCGCCAATTTCCAACCCCCAACCACGACCCTCCAACCACCAACCACCACCCTCCAACCTCCAACCACCAACATCCAACATCCAACATCCAACCACCATCTTCCAACTTCGCGGTACAATAAAGCATCTTTGCCCGCCCAATTCCCTCAGGAAGGAGGAGAACCATGTTCAAGTCCCGTATCTGGCTGGTGGTGGCCTTGCTGGCCGCGCTGGCCCTGGCCCTGGCCGCGTGCGGCGGTCAGCAGGCCCAGGAGGCCCCGGCCACCGAGGCGCCCGCGCAAGAGGAGGGCGGTTTGCCCGACCTGGGCGGCCGCACCGTCACCGTGGCCGTCGAAAACGCCTACCCGCCCTTCAACTTCATCGACCCCGACACCGGCGAGGCCAAAGGGTGGGATTACGACGCGGTGCGCGAAATCTGCAAGCGCCTCAACTGCGTGCCCGACTTCAAAGAGGCGGCCTGGGATGGCATCTTCGAGGCCATGGCCGCCGGCGAATATGATGTGCTGGCCGATGGCGTGACCTACACCGAAGAGCGCGACCAGGTGGTCGACTTCTCCATCCCCTATGTCACCGTGGGCCAGGTGCTGGTGGTGCGCAGCGATTGCGGCAAAGCCGATGTGGATGCCTTCAAGGCCGACGAGACCAAGGTGGTGGGTACCCAAATCGGCACCACCAACGAAATCGTGGCCAAGGAGCACTTCGGCGAGAACCGGGTGAAGTCCTTCGAGACTTTTGACGCGGCCTTCCTGGCTTTGCTCTCGGGCGATGTGGATGGCGTGGTGGTCGACACCATCACCGGCCAGGGCTATGTGCAGGAGAACGAGGGCAAGCTCAAGATTTTGGGCCAGCTCACTTCCGACGAACAACTGGCCTTCGTCTTCCCGCCGGGCAGCGACCTCATCGAGCCCTGGAACGCGGCCCTCAAGTCCATGATGGAAGACGGCACCCTGGACCAGCTCAACAAGAAGTGGGGCCTGACCCCGGGTGAATAACCCGCCTAAAGTGGGGCGCGGGCGCAGTCATGGCGCCCGCGTCCTTTTTCCTCGACGCCTTGGAGGGACCGATGACGGCAACCTCGACGACTGCAGCCCCGCCCGAGGCCCGGCGGGCTTCCCTGTGGCAGCGGCTTTGGCAACAGCCCCTGTGGGCCTACGCGGTCATCCTCTTCGGCGGGGTCATGCTCTACCTCATCCTTGCCGACCCCAACTACCGCGACACTTTCTTCTTCTTGCTGCCAGGTGTGCAGGTCACCCTGCGCATCGCGCTCAGTGCCTACGCCTTCGCCATCGTGCTGGGGCTGCTCATCGGCCTGGCCCGCACTTCCAGGAACCCCGTGGTGTACAACCTGGCCACTTTTTATGTCCAGGTGGTGCGGGGCATCCCCATGATTGTGCTGATTTTGTATGTGGCCTTCGTGGGCACCACTGAAGTGGTCAACGCGCTCAAGGCTTTGGGGAATTGGGGCCTGACCTGGGCCGGGGGTTCCTTTCTGGAAGGGCTGTTCCGCGGCCTGAGCCAGGTGAGCATTCGCCAGCTGTCGCTGGAAACCCGGGCCATCATCGCCTTGGGCCTGGGCTATGCCGCGTTCGAGGCCGAGGTGTTCCGGGCCGGTATTGAATCCATTGGCAAAGGGCAAATGGAAGCCGCGCTCTCCCTGGGCATGAGCTACTGGCAGGCCATGCGCCTGGTCATTCTGCCCCAGGCCATTCGCCGCATTTTGCCGCCCCTGGGCAACGACCTGGTGGCCATCATCAAGGATTCGGCCCTGGTGACCGTCCTGGCCGTGCGCGACATCACCCAGCTGGCCCGGCTGCGGAAGGCGGCCACCTTCCGTTCGCTGGAAACTTACAATGTGGTGCTCTTCCTCTACCTTTCTATGACCCTTTCGCTGTCCGCGCTGGTGCGCTACATCGAGCGGAAATGGCGGCTGGCATGAACCTGCGCAAAGTGCTCGTTGCCAATCGTGGGGAAATCGCGCGGCGCATCATCCGCGCGGCGCGCGAGCTGGGCCTGACCACGGTGGCCGTGTATTCCGAAGCCGACGCCACCGCACCCCATGCCCTGGAAGCCGACGAAGCCGTGCCCATCGGCCCTGCGCCGGCCCCCGCATCCTACCTGCGCATCGAGGCCTTGCTCGAGGCGGCCCGGCGCACGGCCGCGGATGCCGTTCACCCCGGCTATGGCTTTTTGGCCGAGAACCCGGCCTTTGCCCGGGCCGTGACCGAGGCCGGGCTGACTTTCGTTGGCCCACCCGCGGAAGCCATCGCCCTCATGGGCGACAAGGCCGCGGCCCGGCAGCGGATGCAGGCCGCCGGCGTGCCCGTGGTGCCCGGCTACCAGGGCCCCGATGACGACCAAAGCCTGCTGCAGGCCGCGCGGCACATCGGGTTCCCCGTGCTGCTTAAGGCGGCCGCAGGAGGCGGCGGCAAGGGCATGCGGGTGGTGCACCGGCCCGAAGACCTGCCCGAAGCCGCGGCCGCCGCCCGCCGTGAAGCCCAACACGCGTTCGGCGACGCCCGGCTGCTGCTGGAAAAGTTCATTCCCGCGGCCCGGCATGTGGAATTTCAAATTCTGGCCGACGCCCACGGCCACACCTTGCACCTCTTCGAGCGAGAATGCTCGGTGCAGCGTCGGCATCAGAAAATCATCGAAGAAACCCCCTCGCCCCTGCTCGACCCGGACCTGCGGGCCCGCATGGCCCAGGCCGCGGTGGCTGCCGCGCAGGCCGTGGGCTATGTCAACGCGGGTACGGTGGAGTTCATCGTCGACCCCGAAAGCCGGGCCTTTTACTTTTTGGAAATGAACACCCGCCTGCAGGTGGAACACCCCATCACCGAGATGGTGCTGGGCATCGACCTGGTGCAATGGCAGTTGCGGGTGGCCGCGGGCCAGGCCCTGCCCTGGCAGCAGGCCGAGCTGCAGCCCCGGGGGCACGCCATCGAGGCCCGCATCTATGCCGAGGACCCCGCGCACGGCTTCTTGCCCAGCACGGGCCGGTTGCTGCAGGTGGTGGAACCCACCGGCCCCGGCGTGCGGGTCGACAGCGGCGTGCGCGCCGGTCAGGACATCACCCCCCACTACGACCCCCTGCTGGCCAAAATCATCGTCCACGCCGAAACCCGGCCGGCGGCCATTGCCCGTTTGCAAATCGCGCTGGCCGGCACGGTCTACCACGGCGTGACCACCAATGTGGCCTTTTTGCAGCAGGTGCTGGCCCATCCCGACTTTCGGCGGGGGGTTTACCACACCCGGTGGGTGGAAGAGGCCCTGGGGCCCGCGGTGGCCTTGGGCGACGAGGTGCCCTTGCCCGTGCTGGCCGCCCTGGCCCTCGCGGAGCAATTCCCCCAAACCCCGGCCGCGGGCGCGCAGGGGGAACCGACCCGCGGCCCGGACCCGTGGCGCACCTTGCAGGGCGTGTTTCCCGCGTAGGGCAGGAGGTGGTGCCATGCGTGTCGCCGAATATCACCGGCAGGGGTTGCAGCGCCGGGTGGATGCCGCGCCCGAGGGTTGGCAGCCCTTGGGCCAGGCCCGGGAGGGCGGGCATTGGGTGGCGTTTTACGCCCAGGTGCAAGATGGGCGCCTGGCCCGGGTGGTGCACACGGGCAGCAAGCGTTGCCGCAAGCTGCTGGCCCTGGCCGATGTGGCCGCCCAGCGCCTGGAAGGACAGCCGTACCCGGGCTATACCCTGGACCCCGCCGCGCTGCTGGCCTTCTTTGCCGAAGAAAAAGACCGGGCCAAAATGCAGGCCCGCGCGGCCCTGGTGCTGCGCGCGTTGGGTTTGGTAGAATAAGGCCATGCAGCCTTTTTTGCCTTCCCTGGAACCGCGGGACGATGCCGCACCGGCTCTCGCGTCGCTCGCCGATAGAGCGGCGCGCCTCGATGCTTTGCTGCGGCAAAGTTTGGATTTTCATGGCGCGACCGATGCGCTGCCCTTACACGCGTTGCATCCGTTTCCGGCCAAATATCCGCCTCAGCTGCCACGCTGGTTCATTCGGCATTTGACTCGGCCTGGTGAACGGGTGTTGGACCCCATGATGGGTTCGGGAACCACCCTGGTGGAAGCCCAGCGGCTGGGGCGGGTGGCCCTGGGTAGCGACATTGACCCGTTGGCGCTGACTTTGGTTAGCGCGAAAATGTCGCCGCCCTCGCCGGCCGCCTGGGATGTGGCCTGGCCGCGCATGATGCAGCGGGCCCAGGCCTGGCTGCAGCGCGCGGAAGTGCTGGCCCGGCTCGCGGCGCAACGCTGGGACGAGCCCACCCGTCGGTTTGTGGATTACTGGTTCTTGCCCGAAACGCAGCGCGCGTTGTGGGCTTTGATGTTGGCCATTGAGGAAGAACCCACGGCGTCAGTTCGGCGTTTTGCCCGGGTGGTTTTCTCCAGCCTCATCATTGCCAAATCGGGCAGTGTAGCCCAGGCCCGGGATTTATCGCATACGCGGCCGCACAAGATCCTCAAGCAGCCCAAGCCGGTTTTGTCACTTTTTGCTCAAAAAGCCCGTCGTGCGTTGCGTTTGTTGCGACAGTCTTGGCCTGTAGCGCAAACGCCGGCGATAGTGGTCGAGGCCGATGCTCAAAAAATGCCCTGGGCCGAGGGCCAGGTGGCGTTGGTGGTTACTTCGCCGCCTTATGCAGCCAATGCCATCGACTACATGCGAGCACACAAATTTACCCTGGTGTGGTGGGGTTATTCGGTGCAGCAGCTGAGCGCCTTACGGCGGGAGTATATCGGCGGTGAAGCCACCCAGGGGTGGGAATTTGCCCCCTTGCCCGCGGTGGCTCAACACGCTGTGCAAACCATTGCCCAGCTGGACGCCAAAAAGGCCCGGGTTTTGCATCGCTATTTCACCGAGATGCGCCGGGTGCTGCACGAGGTGGCTCGGGTGCTCATGCCGGGCGGTGCGGCCGTTTTCGTCGTGGGCGATAGCACCATGCGGGGGCGTTCGACGCGCACACCTGAAGCGTTGGCCGCAATTGGAGAGCAAGTGGGCTTGCGGCATGTGCGTACCGGCGTGCGCACCCTGGACCGCGATCGGCGCATGATGCCCGCCCGTCGGGGGGCCGCGCAGTCGCAAATCGAGCAGCGTATGCATCGGGAGTATCTGGTGGGGTTTGTACGCCCGCACGCAGGAGCCGAGGTATGACGCCCTGGTGGGAGCAATGGCGGCAGGCTTATCATCGGCAGTTGTGCCAGCATGTGGTGCGGGTCGATGCCCACGGCTTTCCCAATACCGCGGACCGGAGTAATCGGACGAGCCGCACGATTGCCCAACATATGTGGCAACATATTGCCCGCCAGGCCGGTTGCACCTTGGAGGAGGGGTTTTTGGCCGCGCAAAAGGTGGGGCGACGCTTCGAGCAAGTGACCTACGAGGCGTTGCAGCAGGCTTTTTTGGCTTTGGAACATTTACGCCCCGGACCGTGGCGCTTTTATCTCAACCACCGCATTGAGGAATTTGTGCAATACGCACATTTGACCGAGCTAAGCCGAGCCTTGAAAGATACGCCGCAATTGCATGCCGCCTTGGGAGATTATCTAATCGCCCCTGATATTTTGATTGCCCGCCTGCCCCTGGACGATGCAACGATCAATCAGCAGGCCGTTTTGGTGGAACCGGATATGCCCGTGGCGCGTTGGACCCCTTTGCGGGCGACGAACAACCAGAAGCCCCTTTTGCATGCCAGCGTGTCGTGTAAGTGGACCATCCGCAGTGACCGCTCCCAAAATGTGCGCACCGAGGGCCTCAATCTCATTCGCAACCGCAAGGGGCATACGCCCCATATTGTCGTCGTTACAGCCGAGCCGCACCCCGGGCGTCTGGCTTCGCTGGCCTTGGGCACGGGCGATTTGGACTGCGTCTATCATGTGGCGCTACCCGAATTGCAAGCCGCAGTGCACGCCCTGGGCGAAGGCACCGCGCAAGACTTGTTGGCCACCCTGGTCGACGGTCAGCGTTTGCGCGACATCAGCGATTTGCCCTTTGACCTGGCCGCATAGCCGGCGCGCGGCGGCCCGCAGCTTTATGGCGCGCCCCGGCCGGCCGTCAGGTTCTCCCACCCCCCGGAGGCAAGGGCCATGTGGGAAGGGTTACGCCAACACTACGAACGCTGGAAAACCCGCATTTTGACGCCCTTTTTGCGCAAAGCTCCCGAGCGGAAAGACGCGTTCCAAACCTGGTCCGGCATCCCGGTGCCGCGGTTGCTGTTGCCCGAAGACCCGGACCCGGATTACATGGACCGGCTGGGCTTCCCCGGCGATTACCCCTTCACCCGGGGCGTGTACCCGACCATGTATCGCGGGCGGCTGTGGACCATGCGCCAATACGCCGGCTACGGCACCGCGGAGGAAACCAACGCCCGCTTCCATTACTTGCTCCAGGCCGGGCAGACGGGCCTGTCGGTGGCTTTCGACTTGCCCACCCAGCTGGGCTATGACGCGGACCACCCCCTGGCGGCCGGCGAGGTGGGTAAGGTGGGCGTTTCCATTTCGTCCCTGGAAGATATGGAGCGCCTGTTCGCCGGCATTCCCCTGGAGCGGGTTTCGACCAGCATGACCATCAACGCGCCGGCCGCGGTGATTTGGGCCATGTACATCGCGGTGGCCAAAAAGCAGGGCGCGGAAGTGCGTCGGCTGCGGGGCACCATTCAGAATGACATCCTCAAAGAATACACCGCGCGGGGCACTTACATCTTCCCCCCGCGACCTTCCATGCGCTTGATTACCGATACTTTTCGCTTCGCGGCCCGGGAAGTGCCCAAGTGGAACCCCATCAGCATCTCGGGCTATCACATTCGGGAGGCCGGCTCCACTGCGGTGCAAGAGGTGGCCTTTACCCTGGCCAACGCCATCGCCTATGTGGAAGCCGCCCGGCAGGCCGGGCTGGAGGTCGACGCGTTCGCGCCGCGGCTGTCGTTCTTCTTCAACGCGCACAACAACTTCTTCGAGGAAATCGCCAAATTCCGCGCCGCGCGGCGGTTGTGGGCCCGCATCATGCGGCAGCGCTTTGGCGCGCAAGACCCCCGCTCGTGGCGGCTGCGGTTCCACACCCAAACCGGCGGCTCGACCCTGACCGCGCAGCAGCCTGAAAACAACATCGTGCGGGTCACCCTGCAGGCGTTGGCCGCGGTGCTGGGCGGCACCCAGTCGCTGCACACCAACAGCATGGACGAAGCCCTTTGGCTGCCCACCGAGAAATCGGCCCGCATCGCGCTGCGCACCCAGCAAATCATCGCCTACGAAAGCGGCGTCGCGGATACGGTGGACCCCCTGGCCGGCGCGTACTTCGTGGAATATCTCACCGACCAAATCGAAACCCGGGCCCAGGCCTATTTGCAGCGCATCGACGAGCTGGGCGGCGCGCTGGCGGCCATTGAGCAGGGCTACATCCAGCGGGAGATTCAAGACGCGGCCTATCGCTATCAGCAGGCCGTGGAAAGCGGCGAGCAAATCATCGTCGGCGTCAACGCGTTTCAGGTGGAAGAAGACGCGCGCGACCTGGAGGCCTTAGTGGTGGACCCCGCGCTGGAAGAGGCCCAACGGCAGCGCCTGGCCGCGCTGCGCCAGCGCCGGGATAACGCCGCGGTGCAGGAGGTGCTGGCGCGCATTGAAGCCGCGGCCCGCCGCGACGACGAACCCCTCATGCCCCTGTTCATCGCCGCGGTGGAGCGCGACGCGACTTTGGGCGAAATCATCGGCGTGTTGCGCGAAGTGTGGGGCGAATATCGCCCGCCCCTGTGGCTATAGTGCCGCGGGTTTGGGGGAACCGGCGCGGGGCCGGGGCCTCCTGGCCGCGGTCGGGGCCGCTGCTCCATGCCGCGGATTAGTGCGTATAGCCATTCCAACTTCCAACTTCCAACTTCCACCCCTTCCCCCTTCGGTTATAATCCCCTTGCCTGTTGTGGCACATCTCTTTCGCTTATCATAAAGGAGGTTGGCTTATGCCCGTGCGTATCCGTCGTTGGTGGGCCGTGGCGTTGTTCTTCGGCCTGTTGTTGGGGTGGGCCGCGGTGGCCCCCGTGGCCGCGGAAGACGCGGCCGCCTCTGCGGGGCAGGAGGAGGGCCCGACCCTCGTCATCATGCACACCAACGATGTGCATACCCACATCGAGCAGTTCAACAAATACGGCGGCTACTGCGACGAAGAAGCCGCCAACGAGGGCAAATGCTTCGGCGGTGTGGCCCGCCGCATGACCCAAATCCAGGCCATCCGGGCCGAGTATCCCGATGCCCTGCTGCTCGACGCCGGTGATGAGTTCCAGGGCACCCTCTTCTTCACCCAATACAAGGGCCAGGCTACGGCCGAGTTCATGAACTGGCTGGGCTACGATGCCATGAGCGTGGGCAACCACGAATTCGACGCCGGGCCCGAAACCCTGGCCGCGTTCATCCAACAGGTGGAATTCCCCGTGCTGGGCGCCAATGTGGACGCAGCCAATGACCCCGCGCTGGCTGAGTTGATTAAGCCTTATGTCATCTTGCAGGCCGGGGATGTGCAGGTGGGCGTCATCGGCGTGGTCACGCCCCTCACCGGCATCCTCTCCAGCCCTGGCCCCAATGTGACCTTCACCGACCCTGTGGCCGCGGTGCAAAAATACGCCGCGGAGCTCGAGGAACAGGGCGTCAATATCATCGTCGTGCTCTCGCACTTGGGCTATGTGCCCGACCAGGACCTGGCCGCCCAGGTGGAAGGGGTGGACATCATCGTCGGTGGTCACAGCCACACCCTGCTTTCCAACACCGCGGAAAAGGCCAAAGGCCCCTATCCCACGGTGGTCACCTCGGCCCGGGGTGAACCCGTGCTCATCGTGCAAGACGGCTCCTACGGGCGCTATTTGGGCTTTCTGAAGGTCACCTTCTCGCCCGATGGCGTGGCCCAGGCGTGGGAAGGCGACCCCATTTTGCTCGACGCCAATGTGGAACAAGACCCCGAGGTGCTGGCCCGGGTGGAAGAACTGGCCCAGCCCCTCAACGAACTGCGGCAGAAGGTCATCGGCGAAGCCGCGGTGGACCTGGACGGCTCTCGGGAATCGTGCCGCTTCGCGGAGTGCACCATGGGCAATCTGGTGACCGATGCCATTCTGTGGGCCACGCAGGACCAGGGCGTGCAAATTGCCCTGCAGAACGGTGGCGGCATTCGCGCCAGCATCCCCGCAGGGCCGGTGACTGTGGGCCAGGTGCTGGAAGTGCTGCCCTTTGGCAACACCGTGGCCACCTTTGAAATCAAAGGCGCGGACCTGCTGGCCGCGCTGGAAAACGGCGTGAGCCGGGCCGAGAACCCCGAGAACGAAGGCACCGGCCGCTTCTTGCAGGTGGCCGGCCTGCGCTACACTTGGGACCCCACCCGCCCGGTGGGTGAGCGCATCGTCAGCGTGGAAGTGCGGGCCGAGGATGGCTCGTGGCAGCCGCTGGACCCCGACGCGGTGTACAAGGTCGCGGCCAACAACTTCATCCGCAACGGCGGCGACGAGTACAGCATGTTCGCCGAAAAGGCCATGAATGTCTACGACTTCGGCCCCTTGCTGGCCGATGTGGTGATGGATTACATTGCCCAGCATTCGCCGGTGACCGCGGAGCTCGAAGGCCGCATCACCCGGGTGGAGGGCGCGGCCGAGGAAGCCGCGGCCACGCCGGAGCCCACGGAAGAGCCCACGGAGGAACCCACACCCGAGCCGACCCAGGCGCCCACGGAAGAAGCCGCGGCCCCTGAGGCCGCGACGGAAGCGCCCATGGCCGAAACCCCCGCACCCGCGGCCGAGGCCGGTGGCGGAGTGCCCGCCTGGGCCTGGGTGGCCGGTTTGCTGGCCGTGGCCGGCATCGCCTTCTGGGCCTGGAAGCGCACCGCCCGCGGCGGGTAAATGGTCACGGCAGGAGCCCCGCATTGAGGGCCACCGCACCCTGCCAGGGGTTGGGGAGGGGGCCACGCCCACCTCAACCCCTGGTTTTTGGGCCTTCAAATCTGCCGCGTGCCCCTTGACAAGGGCCGGGTTCTACTTTAGAATAATTCCAACTTCGGAGCGGGTCTTATGAAAGGGCGAGTTGCTTCTCCCACACCTCAAAATCCGTTGGAAGCGCGCTTGCTGCAAGCCTTGCGTGATGCCGGGCTGCGGCTTACGGTCCAACGGCGGGCGATTTGTCGCTATTTGGCTTCGACCAAATCGCATCCCACCGCCCAGCAGATTTACAACGCCCTCAAAGATGAGTTCCCATCGCTGAGCCTGGCCACTGTCTACAACACTTTGGACACCTTGGTGCGCCTGGGCGCCATCCATGCTTTGGGCAATACCGGCGATGGGGCCATTCACTACGACGCCGACATTGAACCCCATGTCAACCTGGCGTGTCTGCAATGCCATCGGGTGGTGGACCTGCCGTGCGAGGCTGTGGCCGAGTTGGACCGCAAAGTCGCCGCAGAATCGGGATACCGCATTTTGGGCGCCCGGCTGGTGTATTACGGCTTGTGCCCCGAGTGCCAGCGCGCGGCCCAGCAAACCCCTTCGGTTTCCGTAGCCGCCCACCATTGACCCGCTCCAAGACCCCTTGTCTTGGAGTGACCCATGACCGAACTGACGACCACCGCCCTGGCTTTTGTGCAGCACCGGATGCGCGCTATGGGCCAATGGCTCAACGGCCTGGCCCTGGAATGGTTCCTCACCGGCCTCACTTTGGTGGCCCTCGTGGTCGGCTGGCTGTTGGAACGCAACGGCGTCGCGGGCTGGCCTTTGTTTATGGCCTACACCGTGGCGTTCGTCGCCGGCGGCAGCCTGGCCCTCATCAACGGCCTCACCCTGCTGTGGAAAGAGCACCAGCTGGATGTGGACCTGCTCATGGTGGCCGCGGCGTTGGGCGCGGCCTACATTGGGCATCCCGCCGAAGGCGCGGTGCTGCTGTTCTTGTTCTCCCTCTCCAACGCGCTGCAAACCTACGCCCTGGACCGCAATCGCCGGGCCATCGAAGCCCTGCTGGATTTGCGCCCGCCCGTGGCCACCGTGCGCCAGGGTGAGGCCTGGGTTACCCGGCCGGTGGAAGAAGTGCAGGTGGGCCAAATCATTCTGGTGCGGCCCGGTGAACGGTTCCCCCTGGATGGGGTGGTGCTGCAAGGCACCTCGGAAGTGGACCAGGCGCCCATCACTGGCGAATCCACGCCGGTGCTCAAGGAACCGGGCGCGCAGGTCTTCGCCGGCACGGTCAACGGCACCGGCGCGCTGGAAGTGCGGGTCACCCGGCGGGTGGAAGATACCACCTTGGCCAAAATCGTGCGCCTGGTGGAAGAAGCCCAGGCCACCAAAGCCGTCACTCAGCGCCGTTTGGAAGCCTTTGAGCAAAAATACGCCACTTTTGTGCTGTTGGGCGCGGTGGTCATCGCCGCGGCTCTGCCCGCGCTGCTGGGTTATGCCTTTGAAGAAGCGTTTTACAAAGCCATGCTGTGGCTGGTGGTGGCCTCGCCCTGCGCGCTGGTCATTTCCACCCCGGCCAGCATTTTGGCCGCCCTGGCCCACGCGGCCCGGCGGGGCGTGCTCATCAAAGGCGGCGTATATCTGGAACACCTGGCCGACCTCAAGGCCGTGGCCCTGGACAAGACCGGCACCCTCACCTCGGGCAAACCCCGCCTGACCCACTTCGAGCCCCTGGTGGAAGGAACCGCGCGCGACGCGCTGCTGCGCCAAATCGCCGCGCTGGAGGCCCACTCGGAACACCCTGTGGCCCAGGCCATTGTGCGCGCCGCGCAGGAGCAGGGCCTCACCTGGGAGGACCCCGAGCAGGTGCAGGCCATCCCCGGGCGGGGGGTGGAAGGTGAAGTGGAGGGCATGCGCCTGTGGGTGGGCAATCTGCGCCTCTTTCGCGAGCGGGGCGTGAACCCGCCCCCGGCCCTGCAGGACCGCCTGGCTGAGCTGGAGGCCCAGGGCCAGACCGCGGTGCTGGCCTACGCGCCCGAGGGGGGGCAGTGGCTGGCCCTCATCGCGGTGGCCGATGCCTTGCGCCCCGCGGCCCGGGAGGCCGTGGCCCAGCTCAAGGCCTTGGGCGTGCGGGTGGTCATGCTCACCGGCGACAACGAGCGGGTCGCGGCCAGCATCGCTGCCCAGGCCGGCGTGGACGAGTTTGTGGCCAACCTCTTGCCGCAGGACAAGGTGACCGCGGTGGAGCGCTTGGTGGCCAAATATGGCCCCACGGCCATGGTAGGCGACGGGGTCAACGACGCGCCGGCGCTGGCCAAGGCCACAGTGGGCATTGCCATGGGCGGCGCGGGCACCGATGTGGCCCTGGAGACCGCGGATGTGGTCCTCATGGGCGACGACCTCAAGATGCTGCCCTACACCATGCGCCTGGCCCGCAAGGCCCGCCGGGTCATCACCCAAAACATTGCCTTTGCCCTGGGCATGATTGTGGTGCTGGTGGTGTCTGCGTTCGTGGCCGATTTACCCCTCACCTTGGGCGTGTTGGGCCACGAGGGCAGCACGGTCATCGTGGTGCTCAACGGCCTGCGCTTGCTGCGCAGCGGGGCCTGAGCGCTTGACAGGAGGCCCGTCTGCGGTATAATGAGGGCGCTGCGTGGCCCGTTAGCTCAATTGGGAGAGCAGCGGACTCTTAATCCGCGGGTTGCAGGTTCGAGTCCTGCACGGGTCACCTCACGGCCCCGGCCTCGCGTCGGGGCCGTTTGCCCTATCCCTTAGGAGGGCGGCGTCCCCCGCATCTTTCCCCCGGAGGTGCACCCATGGACCAGGCAGCCAAGAAGCACGCTTTGCGGCAGATTACCTATGGCCTCTATGTGCTCACCGCGGCCCATCAGGACGAAGTCGCCGCGGGCACGGTCAACTGGCTTTCGCAGGCTTCCTTTGAGCCGCCGTTGGTCATGGTGGGTGTGAAGAAGGACTCGCGGTTGCACGAGCTCATCGAACGCAGCGGCCAGTTCGCGGTCAATATCCTGGCCGCGGGGCACAAGGACCTGGCTGCGGCCTTCTTCCGTCCCACGCAGGTGGAAGGCGACCGCATCAACGGCCAGCCCTTCGAGCCCGGCCCCAAAACCGGCGCGCCGCTGCTGTTGGCCGCCCCGGCCTGGTTCGAGGCCCGGGTGGTCGACAAAGTGGCTCGGGGGGACCACACGGTCTTCGTCGCCGAGGTCGTCGAGGCTGGGGTACGGGACCCCGAAGCCAGGCCCCTGGTCATGTGGGATACCGGCTGGTTTTACGGCGGTTGAGGGCCTTTTTGTCAAAGGTGTGTTAAAGAATTCTATGAACTTGGACGGCGACGCGGCCCAAAGCGCCGGGTCGCCGTTGGTTTTTGGTAAAATGAGAATGAGTCATGGTCGCTTTGGGTGCGTCGAGAGCAAGCACGCGTTGGCGAACAACCCAAAGGACGGACGCAGAACGCAGGTTTTGAGGAGAGTGTACCGTGGCCGGAATGGAACGCTTTACCCAACGAGCCAAACGGGTGCTGGCGCTGGCCCATGAAGAGGCCGCGCGCATGCGGCACCAACATATCGGCACCGAGCATTTGCTGTTAGGTTTAATTCGCGAAGAAGGCGGCGTGGCCGGCCGTGCGCTGCGCGCCCTGGGCGTGGAAGTCGAACGGGCGCGGGAAATCGTCCAGCGCCTGGCCGGAACGGGCGTGGGCTCGGGCCAGGGCCGCCTGGAACTGTCCCAAGGCACCAAGCGGGTGCTGGAATATGCCCTGGAAGAGGCCCAGCGTATGGGGCATTCCTATGTGGGCACCGAGCATTTGCTGCTGGGCCTGTTGCGCCACGACGAAGGCGTGGCCATGCGGGTTTTGGCCCGCCTGGGCATTACCAAAGAGCAGGTGCGGCGGCAAATTCGGCGCATTTTGCACGAAGCCACCCGCCCGCGGCCCGAGCGCGCTGCGGTGGGCAGCGGTCGGCGGGGCGAGAAGAGCCGTAAAACGCCCCTCATCGACCAGCTGGCCACCGACCTCACCGCCCTGGCCGAAGAAGGCAAGCTGGACCCCGTCATCGGCCGGGAGAAGGAAATCGAGCGGGTCATCCAGATTCTGGCCCGCCGCACCAAGAACAACCCCGCGCTCATCGGCGAACCCGGCGTGGGCAAAACGGCCATCGTCGAGGGCCTGGCCCAGCGCATCGTGGAAGGCAATGTGCCCGCGCCTTTGCTGGGTAAACGGGTGCTGCGCCTGGATGTCGGTTCCTTGGTGGCCGGAACCATGTACCGCGGCCAGTTCGAAGAACGCCTCAAGCGCATCATCGACGAGCTCAAGGCCTCCGACGCCATCCTGTTCATCGACGAGATGCACATGCTGGTGGGCGCCGGCGCGGCCGGTTCCGCGGTTGACGCGGCCAACATCTTCAAGCCCGCCCTGGCCCGGGGCGAGATTCAGGTCATCGGCGCCACTACCTTAGACGAGTATCGCAAATACATCGAGAGCGACGCGGCCTTGGAGCGCCGCTTCCAGCCCGTTTATGTCGAGGAACCCAGCGAGGAAGAGGCCGTGGCCATTCTCAAAGGCATTCGCTCGGCCTACGAAGAGCACCACCACCTCACCATCTCCGACGAAGCCGTGGAGGCCGCGGTCAAACTGTCTTCCCGCTATGTGACCGACCGCTACCTGCCCGACAAGGCCATCGACCTCATCGACGAGGCCGCCTCGCGGGTGCGCATGTACAAGAGCCCCGCGGCCAAGAAGTCCAAAGAGCTGGTGGATCAGCTGCGCCGGGTGCGCGCCGAGTATGCCCTGGCTTTGGAAAACAACCGCCAGGACGAAGTGCAGCGCCTGCAATATCAAGAGCAGGAACTGCAACAGCAGCTGGAGGCCCTGCGCACCGGCTGGGACCGGGCTTCCAGCCCGGTGGTGACCGCGGAAGACATCGCGGAAGTGGTCTCCATGTGGACCGGCATTCCCGTGGCGCAGATTTCGCAGAGCGAATCGGAGCGCCTGCTGAAGATGGAAGAGGAGCTGCAAAAGGTCATCGTGGGCCAGGAGGAGGCCATTCGGGCCATTGCCAAGGCCGTGCGCCGGGCCCGGGCCGGCCTCAAAGACCCGCGGCGGCCCATTGGCTCCTTCATCTTCCTCGGCCCCACGGGGGTGGGCAAGACCGAGCTCTCCAAGGCCCTGGCCCGCTTCCTCTTCGGCAGCGAAGACGCGCTCATCCAAATCGACATGAGCGAATTCATGGAGCGCCACACCGTGAGCCGCTTGGTGGGCGCGCCGCCCGGCTATGTGGGCTATGAGGAAGCCGGCCAGCTGACCGAGGCCGTGCGCCGGCGGCCTTATTCCATCATCGTGTTCGACGAAATCGAAAAGGCCCACCCCGAAGTGCATAATATGCTGCTGCAAATCCTCGAGGAAGGGCACCTGACCGACGCCAAAGGTCAAAAGGTCGACTTCCGCAACACCATCATCATCATGACCAGCAATGTGGGCGCGGACATGATTAAGCGCCAGGGCAGTTTGGGCTTCGCGCTCAAGCGCGACGAAGAGACCGAACTGCAGCTGCAATATAAAGAAATGCGCAAGAAGTTGCTCGACGCGCTCAAGCGGGTCTTCCGGCCCGAGTTCCTCAACCGGGTCGATGCGGTCATTGTCTTCCACCCCCTGTCGCCCGAGCACATTCGGCGCATTGTGAACCTGGAGCTGGACAAAGTGCAGCAGCGTCTGGCCGAGCACGACATGCGCCTGGAAGCCACCCCCGAAGCCGTGCAGGAACTGGCCCGCCTGGGCTACGACCCCGAGATGGGGGCCCGGCCCCTGCGGCGGGTCATTCAGCAAAAGGTGGAAGAGCCCATCTCCGACGGCATCTTGGCCGGTCGCTTCAAGCCCGGCGATACCATCGTGGTGGATGTGGAACCCGGCGAGGACCAGGCTGAAATCGTGCTGCGCCCCAAAGCCGAGGCAACAACCGCGCCTTCCGACGAAGGCGCTTCGGATGCCCAGCCTGCGGAACAAGTCGCGCCGGCGTAGGCTGCCGCTTTTGGCCTCCCGTCTGGCCCCACAGGCGGGGGGCCTTTTTTATATCCGACCGCTGCCTGCGAGGAGGCTGTATGAGTGAAATTTTCGTTTCCACCCATCCGCTGGTTTTGCACGACCTCACCGTGTTGCGGAACCGGGTCACACCGCCCCCGGCCTTTCGGGCCGCGCTGCACCGGGTGACCTTGCTGCTGCTGCACGCGGCCACCGCGGACCTGCCCACCCGCAAGGTCATCGTTCCAACGCCCCTGGAAAGCGCGGAGGGGCTGGCCCTGGATGCGGCCGTGGGCTTCGCGCCCATTTTGCGGGCCGGGCTGGGCATGGTCGAGGCCGCGCTCACCCTGCTGCCCCAGGCCCAGGTGTGGCATCTGGGCTTTTACCGCGACGAAGTCACCCTGCAGCCCGTGAAGTATTACAGCCCCTTGGGCCGCCAGACGCTGCCTGAAATCATGTTTGTGCTCGACCCCATGCTGGCCACCGGCGGCTCGGCCGTGGCCGCGGTGAACGAGCTCAAAAAGCACGGCGCGCGGCGGGTCAAATTCGTGGGCCTGCTGGCCGCGCCCGAGGGCATTGCCCGCCTGCGGGAAGCCCACCCCGATGTGGACATTTTCCTGGCCGCGGTGGACCGCACTTTGAACGCCAAAGGCTACATCTTGCCCGGCTTAGGCGATGCCGGCGACCGGCAGTTTGGCACCGCATAGCCCCCGGTCCGTGTCGGCCTACCCGTGGCCCCCGGCAGCCTGTTGCATGGCTCGCGCGTACACCGCTTCCAGCCGCGCCGCGGCCTGGGCCCATGCGTGGTGGGCTTCCACATACGCCCGGGCGGCCCGGGCCAGGCGTCGGCCCAACGCCGGTTCCCCCAGCAAGCGCACCACTTGCGCGGCAAAGGCCTCGGCCTCGTCGGCCACCAGCAAATGCTCCCCCGGCCGCGCGGCCAGACCCCCCAGGGCGTAGGGCGTGGCCACCACCGCCGCGCCCACGGCCATGGCTTCCAGCACCTTGTTTTGGATACCCGTGCCCGAGCGCATGGGCGCCACGGCCACCTGGGCCCGGGCCAGATAGTCTTGCACCCGGGGCACCCGGCCAGTGACCTCTACGCCGGGCAGGGTCGCCAGCCGGCGCACCCGGGGGGAAGGGTCCGCGCCCACGATGACGAAGCGAGCCTGGGGCACAGCCTGCCGCACCCGGGGGAAGATTTGGGTGGCGAAGTAGACCGCGGCCTCTTCGTTGGGGAAGTAGCCCATGCGGCCGGTGAAGACGATGAGGCCCGGCTCCCGGGGGCCGGGGTGGAAGGCGAAAGCGTCGACATCGACGCCGTTGGGGATGACATGCAGGTTGGCGAAGTCGCCGATGACCGTGCGGTCCGCGGGGGAGGTGATGACGGCCTGGTGGAAGGTGCGCAGCAGCGCGCGCTCGTAGCGGGCCATGCGGCGGGCTTCCAGGCGGAAGAAGGCCCGGCGGGGCCAGGGCTCGCGGGTCGCGCGGCGGGCCATGTTGAGGGAAAGCGCGTCGATGAAATCCAACACCCGGGCCACCCCGGGCGGGCTGCTTTGGGCCACGGGGGCCAGGCGCGCCAGCTGCACATGCAGCACATCGAAGGCCTGTTGGGCCAGCAGGCGCTGGACCGTGCGGTGCAGCGCCGGCGCGGCGAAGAGCAGGGTTTGCAAGGGCAAGGGGCTGAAGGGGTAGCGCAGCAGCGCGCGCAGCCAGTGGCTGCGGCCCACGGGCACCGGCACCCAGGCGTGGGCCAGGGCAGCGTTGGCCGCGTCTTCTTCGGGGGTGAGGCGCGCGGCCAGCACCGGCGCCACCAGGGTGATGTGGTGGCGCGGACGCAAATGGCGCAGCAAGTGGTAGGCCCGCAGCCGGTCGCCCTGGATGGGCGGGTAGGGGGGCCGCGAGGCGACGAAGAGGATGCGCATGAGGGAATGCTCCGGCCGGGCCCGGCGAGGGCGGGGCTGATGGCGTGGGATGTGGGGGTATTGTACCCGAAATGGCCTGGGGGTTGGGCGGCGGGTTTAATGCGTATAGTCATTCCATCTTCCATCTTCCATCTTCCATCTTCCATCTTCCATCTTCCAACCTCCCTCCCCTGCCATTCGGCCCCTTTTCCGCAACCAATTTTTCGCAAAAGCGGCTTTGCCCATCCCCATGGGCCCAAGTTTTTGCTATAATGGGGGCAGCCTTACGATGATTCCCTTGTGAGGAGGCGTCCTATGACCCATGTCATTACCCGCCTGTGTCTGCGGGATGCGGCCTGCGTAGAGGTCTGCCCCGTGGAGTGTATCGTCCCCGGCAAGCCCGTGGACGAGTGGCCGTTGTTCTACATCGACCCCGACACCTGCATCGACTGCGGTGCGTGCGTGCCCGAGTGCCCCTTCGAGGCCATCTTCCCCGAGGATGAGGTGCCCGCGCCGTATGTGGCCAAGGGCGGTGAGCGCATCAGCCTGCCGGCCAGCGAGTGCGAGGGTGGCGAGCCCTACACCCACACCAACCACAGCGGCGAAGAGGAAACCATCCCCTGCACCGTGGTGCTGGAAGCCGGCCAGGAAGTGGACCTCACCCCCGACATCGAGGCCAACGCGCGCTACTTCTCCGAGGGCACCGGTTACGCGGCTTTGGAAGAGTAGTTCGCCCCTCCCTGGTCATCGTGGCCGCCCCGCGGGGGCGGCCTTTTTCGTTGCCCCGTGTTATACTTGAACCACCCATCCGGCGGGGGAGGACCCAGGAGCCATGGCCCGTATTTTGCACTTCGCGGACGCGCATATCGACATCGCCACTTATGGCCGTCGTGACCCCCAAACCGGCCTACCGGTGCGGGTGATGGATTTCTTGCGCGCCTTAGACACCATCGTCGATACGGCCATCGCCGAGCAGGTCGACCTGGTCCTGTTCGCCGGCGATGCCTTCAAAGACCGAGCCCCCGCGCCCACTTACTTGCGCGAATGGGCCCGGCGCATCAAGCGCCTCTCCGACGCCCGCATCCCCACCGTGCTGGTGGTGGGCAATCACGACCTGTCGCCCTCCCTGGGCCGGGCCCACGCGCTGGAGGTGTTCGCCACCCTGGGCACGCCCTATGTGCGGGTGGTGGACCGGCCCGTTCTGCTGGGCCCCGACGACCTCTTCGGCGCACCGGTCTACCTGCTGGGCATCCCCTGGCTTACCCGGGCCCGGGTGGTGGCCGCGTTGGACCTGCCCCCCCACACCCGCGATTGGCTCGAGGCGGTGGAATTGCGCTTGCGGCGGCTCATCGAGCAATGGCTGGCCGACCTGCCCGACGATTTGCCCGCAGTGCTGGCCGCCCATGCCTCGGTCCAGGGCGCGCGGCTGGGCACCGAGCGCCACCTGGCCCTGGATGAAGACTTCCGCCTGCCCCGGGATGTCCTTCAGCACCCGCGGCTGGATTATGTCGCCTTGGGCCACATCCACAAGCATCAGGTGCTCAATCCCGATGCGCACCCGCCCATCGTGTACGCGGGTTCCATCGAACGGGTCGATTTTGGCGAGGCGCAAGAGGAAAAGGGCTTCGTGCTGGCCGAAGTGCAGCGGGGCCGCACCCGCGTCCAATGGCGGCCCATCCCCAAGCTGCGGCCCTTTGTGCAGCGTTTCGTGCGTTTGCAAAGCGCCGCGGAGGCCACCGCCACCCTGCTGAAGGCTTTGGGTCCGGCCGAGGCGCTGGAAGGCGCGATGGTGCGTCTGGTGGTGGAATATCCCCAGGCCTTGGAGCGGGCCATCGACGAGGCAGCTTTGCGACGCCACGCCGCGGCCGCGCTTTCTTTCCAGCTCATTCGCCGGCCCGTGGCCGAGGCCCGCCTGCGCCTGCCGCCCGACACCCCCGTGAGCAGCCTCACCCCCTTCGACTTGCTGGCCCACTACTGGCGCACCAAACACAAATCCGAAGCCGACATCGAGGCCCTGTTGGAAGTGGCCCGCGAAATTCTGGCTGCCGAAGCGCAGGGAGAGGGGTAGCGCGCCATGTCGGTCATCGACGAAATCAAGGCCCGGGTCGATGTGGTCGACCTCATTGGCGAATATGTGGACCTGCGCCGTAGCGGTAAGAACTACACGGCCCTGTGCCCCTTCCACCAGGAGAAGACGCCCTCGTTCGTGGTCTTCCCTGAAACGCAAACCTGGAAGTGCTTTGGCTGCGGCAAGGGCGGCGATGTGTTCACCTTTGTGCAGGAATATGAGCGGGTGGACTTTGGCGAGGCGCTGCAGCGGTTGGCCCGCCGGGCCGGGGTGACGCTGCGGGCCCAGCAGGCCGCCCACGAGCCCCTGGAACCCCTGCGCGCGCTGCTGGAGGAGGCCGCGCTCTTCTTCCGTCACCATTTGCGCAGCCCCGCCGGTCGGGTGGCCTACGACTACATCCGCGGTCGCGGGGTGAGCGACGAAACCCTGGAGGCCTTTGGCCTGGGCTACGCGCCCAATGCCTACGATGCGCTGCTGCGTCACTTTTTGCAGCAGGGCCAGCGGGTGGAAGACCTGCTCGCGGCCGGGCTGGTCACCCGGCGGGAAGACGCGGACCGGCTCTACGACCGCTTCCGGCATCGCCTCATGTTTCCCATTCGCGACCATCGGGGCCGCATGGCCGGGTTCGGCGCGCGCACTTTGCAGCCCGACGGCGTGCCCAAGTACCTCAACTCGCCCCAGGGCCCGTTGTTCGACAAGGGCCGCTTGCTTTATGGCCTCGACAAGGCCAAAGCGGCCATTCGCCAACGCGATATGGCCGTGGTGGTGGAGGGCTACATGGATGTCATCGCCCTGCACCAGGCCGGGCACGCTTACGCGGTTGCGCCCATGGGCACCGCGCTCACCGAGCACCAGCTGCGCCTGCTCAAGCGCTACAGCCGCAACATTGTGCTGGCTTTGGACCCCGACGCCGCGGGCCAGCGCGCGGTGCTGCGCAGCCTGGAAGTGGCCCAGCGCGCGGCCGACGCGCCCGAGGCCGTGCTGGATGTGCGGGGCTTTGTGCGTTACGAGCAGCGGCTGGATGTCAACCTGCGGGTGGTCACCCTGCCCGAGGGCCTGGACCCCGACGAGCTGGTGCGGCAAGACCCGGCCCGTTGGGAGGCCCTGCTGGAACAGGCCCGGCCCGTGCTCTTCTTTGTCATCGACACCCTCTTCCGGGAACACGATGCGCACGACCCCCGGGAGCGGGGCAAGTTCGCCCAGCACATGGCCGACCTCATTCGCCAGGTGGCCAACCCCGTGGAGCGGGAGACCTACATTCGCTACCTGGCCGACGCG